>JAIORE010000315.1 GCA_021108315.1 Candidatus Cloacimonadota bacterium | reverse complement strand
TTTAAATCTATATTTATAATAAAATAGTATTAAAATGAAAATTTACAAGTATCAATTCATCTGCGAACATCTATAATAGCGAATAGTAAATAAAATCTGTAGCAAATATTAAATCTTCAATATAAAATTTTAAATAGGATAATAAAATGAGTGAAATAACAATAATTGATACAACAATGGATAACATTCTTAATTTTGGAGTATGTGGTTACAAAAATATCAAAAGAGATGGATATCCGCAAAAACTAAGCTGGCTAAAAGATCGTTTTCAAGAAGGGTTGATTCTTAAAATATTATACACAGAGAAAAATGGTGCTCAAGGGATGATTGAATATATTCCGGGAGAATTTTGCTGGAGACCGGTAGATGCAATTGGATATATGTTCATTCATTGTATTTTTAGTGGATTCAAGAAAATTTATAGAGGAAAAGGATACGGAAAACTTCTTTTAAATGAGTGCCTTGAAGATGCTAAAAAACAAGATATGTTTGGAGTTGCTATCGTTACTCGGAAAAGTTCTTTTATGGTTGGAAATGAATTATTTTTAAAGAATGGATTTGAAATTGTAGATAAAACTCCACCAGATTTTAACTTACTTGTAAAGAAATTTGTTAAAAATGCTGAATCTCCCAAATTCAAAGGAAATTGGGAGGATAAATTGAAAAAATATAGCGACGGTTTATTTATTTTAAGAGCAGATCAATGTCCATACACTGTAAAAAATGTAAAAGAAATTAGCGAAATTGCAGAAAAAGATTTTAGAATTATTCCTCAAATTATTGATTTGAAAAGCTACAAAAAAGCTCAGAATACTCCTTGTGCTTTTGGTACATTTTGTATTATTTATGATAAAAAGATAATTTCATACCATCCCATAAGTAAAAGAAGATTTTCAAATATTATGAATAAAATATTGAATTGAAGATAATTTTGTAAACCAATAATATAACGAAAAATCACAGGAATTCTGGCATCTTTCATAGAGTTGGTTACACTTTTACGAATATTTAAAAATAAAGCAAAA
>JAIORE010000096.1 GCA_021108315.1 Candidatus Cloacimonadota bacterium | reverse complement strand
CCGTGGACGCAGTTTTAGACGACGTTTCGATTCACTACGGTTGCTCGTCTTTTTTTAGTGGCACGCCGCCCGTTAGACAACATGGAGTGGAGCGACATGTTGTCTAATGGACAGCACTGTCAAGCTCTCCTTGCTCTTCTTTCAATCTGAGCTTGGAGTGCAATGTTATGCACATATTATTTGATGTAAATATTAAAAATAAACTTAGGTAATTTGTTCAGAGAGGTAACTTTTTGCAACTAATGAATATAAAACATCTTTCTTAGGATTTTTATTTGCTTTGAGAAATACTTTTATTTGGTATTTATTTACTGTTAGAATCCCAATTTTGTTTTCTTTGAACAAATCAATATCGATTTTAGAAGCAATATCATCTGGTATAGCAATATAAGTGTAATCCGCATATTTTTTATATCTTAATGCTTGTGAAAAGGCAGCTTTCCAATTTATTAATTTTGCTTCAATAGCAATTAGTGGATTATATTCATTTGGAAGTTCTCTCAAACGTTTGTATTGATTTTTCTTTTTAATTAAAAAACCGTTTTTAACAAATTTATTCAGAATATTGTATTTCAAATATTTTTCTGAATACATACTTTCATTCATTATTTCAGAAAATAATGTCCAATTTTTACGTGAAATTTTAGAAATAATTCCTACTTCAAATACACTGCTAAAAGAATAAATTGCTGAATCAGGTTTCTTTTTTATTCCAATAACATCTGCAATACCATATCCGGAATTAAATTCGTTTATAATTTTTTCAAACCCCAAATTAGATATTAAATAATTATTCAATAGTGGTATCATTTCTTTTTCAAATCTCATATCATTAACCCCAAAAAATGATTGAAAACTTCTTTCCAAACAGATAAATGATTAGTTTGGGGTAATTTAAAATTAGCTTTTTTTAATAATTTTATATTTTTTTCAGCTACATTTATTCGTTTAATAAAATCAGATTTTTGGGAATCAATGACCTCCAGTCGAACTGGAGGTTTGAAATATGTGAACCGCTGAAAGCG
>JAIORE010000434.1 GCA_021108315.1 Candidatus Cloacimonadota bacterium | reverse complement strand
TTGGCTACAATAAATTTGTATCAAAATATGTCCAATGTCATCTTGGCACAGAGGGAATGTCTTTTGTGATTTTTTGTGGCTCAATTCATAAAGAATTTTTACGGAGTATCAAATAACTTCAGCTAATAAAAAAAAATCAAAGAAAGAAATGTGGCAGATTAATGAGGTTGCTTTTATTTTCAAGTTTTGTAAATGGATTTTAGAAAGTCGGTAATATAAATTCTAAAGTGTGCTGCTAAATCTTAATTCTAACGCTGACAAAAAATAATTATAGAGAAATCAAAGCAAATTGTAAAAAAAATAAAAAGAATTAAGAATTACCCAAATTGTTGTTTTTAAAATTCTAAATTGGTATTTTAAAGACTGCTGTAAATTAACGAAAGCCGATTTTTTCTCAAAACAAACAGTTAAACTGGAAGATTAACGAACTTGCTTAAATTAAAAAAAATTTGCAAACGGTTTTCATACAGGCAATTTAAATTCTAAAGTATTTGTTTTAAATCTTAATTCGGAACCTAACGAAGAAAATTCGTAGATAAATAAAGCAAATTAAAAAGAAATAGAAAAGATTTTTAATTCTAAATCGTCGGCTAATTTGCATAATCTGCCATTGCTTAACGAAAACAATTTATGTATTGAAATCAACATAATTCTTTTTACGCAAGAAGAAATCTTAAAAAGAAAAAGCAGAAAAATATAAAAAGCGAGAAGAAAAAAAACTTTTTGGTATAAAATAAACTTTTTCCTTGATAAAAAATAAGCAAATACAAAATTTCGTTATTAAGTTAGCTTTCGTTTTTATCCCGTCTGTGGGCTTGATTAAATGATTTTTCGCTGGTAAGTTCTAACTAACTGGAAAGCGGTTTTAGTTTTTTGGTATGTTTAATCGTATTGAGCGTGAAAAATAATTGAATCGTACAACAAGTCGCTCCACAAGCAAGCAAGAAGAAAAGCAAGAAGAGTCGTGGTAGCGACCAAGCGTTGTGTGAAATTTAGTATTTTCTATCGTAAGAAAAAAAGAAAACAAAATAATTGG
>JAIORE010000032.1 GCA_021108315.1 Candidatus Cloacimonadota bacterium | reverse complement strand
ACACAATAAGCCCTCAAAGATAATGATTTGTAAAGATTATTTTTTTACAGCCACTTAGTACTTTTGGCAATGTGTTTATTTACTGATGATTTTCAAAAGCCAAACTTAAAACCTAAAGAAATTCCATCTATTAGTAAAATGAAAAATGTTTTATCGCGTGAGAATGCACCTGTAGTAGAATTTGTAGTTGATCCGGTGGATATAATTGTCTCATTTTACGATTATATGCCAGGCTCATACAACAGTAATCCATTGCAACTTCACCAGAAATCTCAATGCCTTATGGCTATCCAGCCAGTGGACTTTACTCAGCATTTCATGTAACTGAGAATTCAAGTCCTACTGCTGAGAGAAGAGTATTCTATGCTTTTATTAATTCCGCAGGAGAATTAGTAACCAGAACCACTATCACAACCAATGATACACGAGAAGGTTTTGCAGGTATTGATGTTGATTATGTTACTGGAAACCCAATTGCGGCTTGGCACAATGTGGTAGAAGCTGATAACACTTACGATTCCAGTATGAGTTATGATCTCTATCATCTTATGAGTGGTCCGGGATTATGGAAAGAATCTTTTATTGCTATTGATAATCCGGAAAACTCTATTGAGCACACAGGACATAATGATGATGAATTTATCTGGCCAAAAGTAAAAATAGGACCATCACCAATTGAAGGGAAAAGACGAGTATTTATCTATGGTGATAATTATACAAACAACTCAGAAGGAAATGCCCATTACAACATTTTAGCAGGTTATGCTGATTTTGATGCCACAGATATGGAATTTCAAAATGATCTCGAATTTACCTATTTCTCTTTCCCTGAATGGGATAATTTACACTATGAGAATATTGCTAGAATCACTAAAGAATGTGCAATAGCTGATGATGGACAAGTTGCTTTTATTGGATTCTACGAGCATACGTGGTGTATGCAGTACAGTCAAGATTACGGTGAAACATGGACATATCTGGAGGGTGCAATACAAAAAAGTTATTTCAACAATGTTCTAATGGCAATTCCTCAATAG
>JAIORE010000242.1 GCA_021108315.1 Candidatus Cloacimonadota bacterium | reverse complement strand
TTTAAATCTATATTTATAATAAAATAGTATTAAAATGAAAATTTACAAGTATCAATTCATCTGCGAACATCTATAGGTCATATTTTTAAATATAATTTTATTGAAAATATGAATGAACTTGACTTATATAAAATAATTTTTGCATTGGTTAATTATAAAGTTGTACAGTAAGAAATCTGGAAGATATTTAACAAAATTACAGAAAGAAAATAATGATTTTGATAAATATTCTATAATTACTAACTTGTAAGTCAAGTCCCCCAAAAGGAAAATATTAGAAGATGCTCTATTTTTATAAGTTGAAATATTTCGTATGAGTAAAACAAAAAATATTAATGTTGATTATCAGAATGGTTTAAATAAACTAGGCTTTTCTATTAATGATAGTTCTCTTTTTTTAACCAACGAAAAAAAACTATTTTATGGACCGCAAATTGAATTTTATTTAGAAAAAGCTCGAGAATTTCAGGCTTCTGCTGTTTATTTGAGAAAACAACTCAATGGAAGCTACAAACCCCAAGTTTTTTTATTTAATTTTACCGATAGAGGTTTTAACAATAAAAATGAGATTCAGCTAACAGAAATTCAGAAAAAAATATGGAGCAGCGGAGAGGCTCCCTTAGCTTGTATTTTTTACAAAACTGAAATAAAAATATTAGACTGTACAACACCTATTGAGAATGACTATAAACCAATTCATTTAGTAAATCATCTTAATCTTACAGAACAAGCACATCATTTATACAATGAGCAGTTTGCTGTAAAAATTAAAAGTGGGGTTTTTTGGGAAGAAAATGAATTAAAGAATAAGTTTAAATTACAAAATTCTTCATATGATAAACTTATTGAAAATATTAAATATATAGTGGAAAAGCTAAAGCAGAAGTATCAAGATGTTCAAATTGACTTGATTAATAAAATAATTGTTCAATCAATTTTGATTAAATATTTGATAGCGTAAATTATAGGTGACCAAGTCACATTTTCATCAAATATAATAAATTTGTTATCAAAATTTTATTTCAAAGTCTCAAGACAAAATTCTTTTTTTCTTTTTTTACTTATAATTTT
>JAIORE010000072.1 GCA_021108315.1 Candidatus Cloacimonadota bacterium | reverse complement strand
CGTTATGGTTAATGATAATTTCTTCTGACTGCAAAATATGTGCCGAACGGTATTGATTTCTGCTCAATTAAGAAACTATTAATTTTAAACAAAGACCGCTTCCCTTAATTTACAGCAGATTAAAGAAAATCAGTTTAGAATTTTGGAAACAGCAATTTGGGAACTTTTTCTATCTTCTTTCTTTTTATTTTTTAGCTTTTCTTCTTTGGATTTCAGCATTAATTTATTCTCTCTTTAAAGAATTATTTAGATTTTATTACAAAAATATATTCCCCGATTTTTGAGTAACAACGATCTTTAGTGTTTTGCTTTTTGCTTTTTTCTTTCATTGAGAGAATTAATTTGATAATAAATTGCAAAAACGTTTATGTTAAATTTATACCGGATTGCATTAAAGATATTATTCACAAATTTAGAAAACGAATAACCTTTTCTAGATTCTTCTTGCGTTTGATTTAATTCTTACCTGAATCTTCTTCGTCAGCTTTTTAATTGAGATTTTGCAGCGAAAATTTTAGAATGAAATTACCTGTTTTGAAAACCGTTAAAAAAATTGGAAAAAAAAAGCGACTTCGTTATTCTTCAACGTTTCTATCTTGTATTTTTTATTTGTTACTGAAACAATTTGAGAATCCATAAAAAAACTGTTTATGAATTGAGACACAGAAAATTACAAAAAAACATTACTAAAATTGGATAAACAGCGAGTTCTGGCTTTCTTTTTGCTTTTTTTTCCTCGCCAGCTCTAAAATTAAGAAATCCGATGTTGAAATCTATTAAATATTTTGTTCTTCCTCTTTCCCATTTTTTTCTTCATTTATCGTTTGGATTAATTGACTTTTATGATTTAAAAAGCGGTCAGTTGAAATTGGGCAGAAAATAAAAAAAAGCCTTGCAGTTTGAAAATTCGAAGGCTTTAGTATTTCCCGATAAAAAACTTTTTCTTTACCAAAACTTTTCCTTGATTTCTATTCTTTTCTTTTTAAAAAAAGGCTCATAATGTGTTTCAAGTTGTTATCCTAATAGCAAGCCTAGTAAAGAACCTAATAAAGATTTTCCCCGCTTTTTCATGTTGTGAACAAATTCAAAG
>JAIORE010000441.1 GCA_021108315.1 Candidatus Cloacimonadota bacterium | reverse complement strand
CGAGATGACGTGGCACGCCGAACGTTGTGTGAAATTTAGGTTTTTCTGTCGTAAGCAAAAAAAGAAAACGAAAAAAAGATAAAATTGTTTTAAGAAAATAAAAAAGACAAAATAATTCAACTGTCAGATAATTTCGTTCAATTTTCAAGAAAGTCGCAAGAAAATCCTATCAGAAAGTAAAGTAAACTTGAAAGCAAACGATGAAGAAAAATCTAAGAATAATGTCTCAGGAAATCGGAATTATCAAAAATTAATCTTTTCGCATCTAAATCCAATAAACGAAAGTTTTCATGAAAGAATTAACATAGAAAAAGAAAGAAAAATAGCAAAGAATTTAAATTAAAGCACTCAAAAAAAACAGGAATTTTGAAGAATAAACCTTACGTTGTTGGTAACTTTATATGAGTTTCGCTGTATAAATTAACGGGAAAATCAAAAAAATATTAAAATCTAAATCAAATAATTCCTGCTTTTTTATCAATTCTTAATTCCAACGAAGAAAGTAAAAGTTTAACTGATGAATTGTTTCTACCCAAAATACGTAATTAAATTGAATTAAACTGCAAAACAAAAAAATTCTAACTCATAGACAATAGATAAGTTATGAGATATAAACATAAGCATAAATTATAAAAATATTGGTTTCGCCTAAAATTAAAAAGAATAATTGAAAGATAAGTGAAAGAAAATCAAAGAGATATGCAAGTCGTATAATTCCTACATTTCCTAAAATTAATATCTAAATATAGCGAAGATTGCGAAAGATTAAAAGCTGAATTATTTTCAACGAAATTGTTCGGCTAAATGGAAGAAAACGCAATTTTAATAATTTCTAGCGAGGAAGAAAGAGAAAATAAAAAGCAAAAAAACGTTGTACATGCGACTTTAACAGTTTTTACAATTTTATAAGCCCAAAAGCAAGATGTAATCGGAGCTCAAATTAAACGTTTTGTATTTTAAAGTAAAACTTGGTTTGTTTAAAAAAAGAAACTGCCGTAAGTTTAAGTTTTTCGGGTATTTTTAAAGCGAACTCAAATTAAATCTTGCTTTTTTTTATTTCGTTTCTTTTTTTGGGTAAATTGAATTATTCGTGGGTTCTGAATTAGTTAAA
>JAIORE010000172.1 GCA_021108315.1 Candidatus Cloacimonadota bacterium | reverse complement strand
ATTTTTCTGATATATCCAGTACACTTTATAAACTTAAAAAATATGAAGAAGCAAACATTGTTAATAAAGAATGTCTGCCAATTGCTGAAGAAATGAAAAATATAGAAGCTATTTTTGAATGTAAAGTTCGGGAAGCGAAGATAACTTTTAAGACTACTAAAAATAGTGAATTACAAATTGCATACAGTATTAAACCGCTTGAGAAAATGCTGCAGGATACAAAGAAAGAGGAACAAATAGCTACTATTAATTACGAATTGTCAATTATGTCTCACGAAATCAGACAAACAAAAATGATGAAAAAATATAAAACAGAAGCAATAAAATTGTATAAAATACTCTATTCAAAAAAGCCTATAATAAATTATTTAAAGAATATTGATGAATTATATAAATTATAAAGTAAGTATGAGTGAGCGTCCTATAACAAAAGCACCCACATTTAGATTGAGAGAAAAGCAGTGAGAACGTGGCGTGCTCGCACATTAGCCAACATGTCGCTCCACTCCATGTTGGCTAACGTTCGGCGTGCCACTAAAAAAGACGAGTAAAACCGGAGTGAATCGACACGTCGTCTAAAATTGCGTCCACGGGGACTCGCAAACCTGCCCCCTTTGACATTGATTTACTCGTCTTTTATCATCTCACTAATCGCAACTTGATTACGGAAATACCGAAATCAAATGCTCATGGCGAGATGACGTGGCACGCCGAACGTTAGCAACAACTGAGGGTAATAGAGAAAAAGAGATAAAAAAACATAATCCAAAATAAGGAGGAATAGTTATGTTGAATTAAACGAAATCCAGAACCCTTTCAACTTTCAACTTTCAACTTTCACCCTTTCACCTTTCACCTTTTTCCTTCTTGACACAAACAACTTTACCTTAATTAAATGTTATATCGAAAAGATAGGAGGATGTTATGAAACAAATCACGTTAGTTATCTTAGTGTTTATCAGTGTTAGTTTATTCGCAGTAGACAATTTTACCGGAAACGCCTTAGATTTTGATGGAGAGAATGATTATGTATCAATTGCAGATGACAGCAGCTTAGATCTGAACACATTCACCGTTTCACTATGGATAAAACCTAATGGTACAGGTGGGCAATACA
>JAIORE010000353.1 GCA_021108315.1 Candidatus Cloacimonadota bacterium | reverse complement strand
TTTGTAACTAAATTCAGAAAGGTTTTTTTGCGTAAATTCAAATTGTTTTTATTTAACACAGACCAAGAAATTATAAGAAAGAAATGCTGAAGATTAACGAAGTCGCATTTATTTTCCCAATTTTCTCAATTTTTTAAACGGTTTTCAAAACAGGTAATTTAAATTCTAAAGTGTTCGCTGCTCAAATTTAATTCTTACGCTGGAAAGAAAATTTGTAGAGAAATTAAAGCAAATTAAAAAATTCTGTAGAAGAAAGAAAAAATGAATAAGTAATAAAAAAGAATGAAGAATTTCCCAAATTGCTGTTTTTTAAAATTTGGAATAATTTTTATGTAACTTACTGTGACTTAACGAAATCCATTTTATTAAAAAGCTAAAGAATTATAGCAACAAGCAGAAAAGAGAATTGAAATCTAAATAAAAATACTGGGAAAAATAAAAAAATAGAAAATAGAAAAAAACTTTTCAGAATAAAATAAACTTTTTCCTTGATAAAAAATAAGCAAATTCCAAATTTCGGTATTAAGTCAGCTTTCGCTTTTATTCTGTCTGTAGGCTTGATTAAATGATTTTTCGCTGGCAAATTTAAATTAACCGGAAGGCGGTTTTAATCTTATTGTTCTTTTAATCGTAACGTTCTTGAAAAATAATTGAATCGGGTAACAAGCAGCTCAGTGCTAAGATTGAGAGAAGATATGAAAGAGCACCGCAGCTGCCAACCATTGCACGACATTATGAATAAAAATCATTTAACTGATTAGTCGGGAATTTCAAAGAGTAGTAAATTTGCTTATTTTAAAAAGCAAGAAAAAGAGATCAAGGAAAATTTTTCGGGAACGGGAAAAGTTTTTTTAACAGAAAAATACAAGAGAAATAGCTAATTTTTAATCATAAGGATTTTGGTTTTCGAAAAGTCGATTAATTCGGCCAAAGAATGAAAAAAAATGAGAAAGAAAACAAAATAATTTAACTGATTTCATCTCTTGATTTCTTAATTCTAAAGCTGATTCACAAAAATGAAAAGATGGAAATGAGAAGCAAAAATAAAGGCAAAAACTGTTGTTATAGATGTTCGCAGATGAATTGATACTCTTTAATCATAATTATCTTGAATCCAATTTTAAAT
>JAIORE010000286.1 GCA_021108315.1 Candidatus Cloacimonadota bacterium | reverse complement strand
CTCGCTTAATTATAATGGTTGGATCAAAAGCATTTTTCTTTTCAATCCGGTATTTGATAACCGGTTCATACTCAACAATACCATTTTCAATTACATAGCCGTCTGTTATTCCGTTGGCAATTTTAATAATTCTGAATCCATCGTAACTCAGCAT
This sequence comes from Candidatus Cloacimonadota bacterium, assembly GCA_021108315.1. GTDB lineage: Bacteria > Cloacimonadota > Cloacimonadia > Cloacimonadales > TCS61 > JAIORE01. The sequence continues at coordinate 984 of JAIORE010000286.1, read as the reverse complement.
TATAACTCCCAAGCCTTGATTTTGTATTCATCTGCTTTAGGGTCTCGCTGGATTCCAGTTACACGATATTGAACACCACTGGTCTGGATTTTATCAAACAGGGAGATTGTATATTTTGAAAGATTATCAATAATGGTAGTCAACTCCCAAGTCATACTGAAAAACTCTTCATAATACTCTAAAACAATACTTTTAAGAATAGAAACATCACCAAGCAAGGTGTCTAAAGTAGATACTTCAGGAATGGAACGATTAAGTCTTTTTCGCTTAAATTCTATTATATCTGCTGAATCAATTGTGATTAGATTGTTGGATGATTCGTTCTTATTCACCAGTTTAATAGTTCCGCTTGGAATTGAGATAATAGTAAGATTATGCAGCATCAAAGCGGCTTTCAGAACTTTCAATATTTCGGTAGTTTTCCCACCTAATTCATATAAGCCTTTGGGATAGATATTATAAGGAATAGAATTTCCAGTAAATTCCAAAGATTTTGTTTCAGTAACATTTTGACTACCATTAACAGGCAGATCTTCCGGATTAATCACAAAGCTGTAAATCCTACCTTCATTATCTAAAGTATCGTTCCCGATACACGAAGTTAATTCATAATAAGAGGAACAGATTTCCAACCTTTCGGTTTCCATCAAGTCATAATTATCCTCATGATAAGTATTGGTTTTCTCATCAATATCAGCATCAGCAACTTGGAAAAAGCAAATGTGGTTGTAAAATCTATACTTTCTGCCATAAACCTTGCATTGACGGTAATTCCACTGATGATGATCTTTATAAACAATAAGTCTGAATTCCGGAGTATAAATATTGGTAATTTGTAAACCGGCTTCGATAACAAGTTCGCCGTTCCAACTGTTTACTTGGGTATTACTTGGTCCTTCAATATTTGGTCTGATATTACTTGCATATATTAAGTAGCTGTAAAAAAATAATCTTTACAAATCATTATCTTTGAGGGCTTATTGT
>JAIORE010000439.1 GCA_021108315.1 Candidatus Cloacimonadota bacterium | reverse complement strand
CATTTGTCATTGGAATTATTTTGCGACGGAAAAGTAATAGATTTCTTACTTTTATATCATCTTTTAGTTTTGCCAAAGGCATTTTTTTATGGTTGGAATACAAACATCCCAAGCGATATATTCATTATGAAATTGAATCTGTTAGATAATTATTAATTATCCATCTTGTTCCCAGGCGGGGCTTGGGAACAAGAACAAATTCAAAATTTATAATTTAAAATTTGATAAGGGGGGATTTTATTCAAGCATTAAAAAAGAAAAAAGTACTGATTTTGGGTGGAATTGGTAATGGGACGGTGATAGCTTATGCAATCAATGATGCTTATGAACCTGGACAAAGCGATCTATTCGTAGCTGGATTTCTAAATGATCGTGAAGTGGTTGGTTCAAAAATTGAAGGTTTTTCTGTATTAGGCAAAACCAATGAAATTCAACGGTTTTTATCAGAAGATTATCTAATTATCAATACAATTTATAGAATAGATGGGAATGAAAAACGAATTGAAAATCTTAAAAAATTAAAAATCCCTGATGAAAAATTTGTTTCATTTATCCATCCTTCTGCTTATGTTACCAAAAATGTAAAAATCGGAAATGGTGTTATAATTATGCCAAATGTTTCAATTTCATCCGGAGTAGAAATAGGGAATAATAGTCTGATAATGGTTAATGCAACTATTGGACATAACTCCAAAATTGGTAAATATTGCCATATCGCAGCTCAAAGCTCAATTGGATCGTTTGTAAATATTCAAAATGGAATTCATATTGGATTGAATGCAACCATTCGGGAGAATTGTGTTTTGGGAAAATTCTCATCATTAGGTATGGGATCTGTACTTTTAAATAATATTGGTGAAAAGGAAATTTGGGTAGGAAATCCGGCAAAATTGTTAAGAACAAAAAAAACTGAAACCTGAAAATCCAAAAAGAAAAAAATCTTAACCACAGAGGGCACAGTGAGCACAGAGAAAAGAGAGAAAAAATAATATCCAATGATGAAGGGAAAAAAGAAAATGTCGGAATTGGGATTTATCAGATTTAGTATTTTACTTTTATTTGTGAAAATTTGTGTAATTCGGTGCGTCACGATGCGTTGTATAGTCAGCTGGTGCAAATCCAGTGCGACTAATTTTCCGTTCGGTCG
>JAIORE010000136.1 GCA_021108315.1 Candidatus Cloacimonadota bacterium | reverse complement strand
CCATTGGGCGACATATAGTTCATCAAAAGAAAAAAGAAAACGAGACAAAAACTGAAGAAATTGTAAAAAACAAAAAATAATTCATCCGTGGGTAATTCCGTTTAATTTTAAAAAAGCTGTAAGAATATTCTACCAGAAAATAAAGTAAACTTGCAAGAAATAGATGAATCAAAATCTAAGAATAAGGTCTAAGCAATCGGAATTCCCAAAATTAATCTTTTCGCATCTAAATCCAATAAAAAATGGTTTCCGTGAAAAAATTAACGAAGAAAATGAAAGAAAAACACAGCAAAGAATTATAATTGAAACGCATAAGAAAAAGCAGGAATTTCCCAGAATAAACTTTACGCAATTGGAAACTTAAAATTGGGTTTTATTGCAAGAATTAACGGGGAAAATCAAAAAAATCTAAATCACATAATTTCTGCTTTTTATCAATTCTTAATTCCCACGAAGAAAGTATAATTTTAACTGGAGATTTATTTTGACAAAAATTGTGGAGCTAAATTGAAAGAAAAATAGGAGAAAACCTAATCATAACAGATTTGCAGTAAATAATTTATCAAAAAAAATCTGACTCATTTAAATTCTAAATTGTTGGTTTCGCCTAAAAATTAACGTAAAAATAAATGAAAGAAAAGTGAAAGAAAATCAATTTTCGCAATTTCTAACGAGTAAGAAAGCATAAAGAAAAGAAAGAAATCGGTGAAAGTAAAATATGGGGAAAATTGAAGTTTTGCAGGTTGAACTAAATCAAAGGTTTCAAGAAGAAAATATCAGAAATCGTTGTGGGAATGACTTTTACAATTTTCTAAAATTTTAAGTCCAAAAGGCAAAATTTAACTGGAGCTCAAATTAATCAGTTTTGTATTTTAAAGTAAAATTTGGTTTGCTTAAAAAAGAAACTGTCGTAAGTTTAATTCTGAGAGACATTTTTAAATGCGAAAATTCAAATAAGTCTTGCTTCATTTTGTACACGTTTCTTTTTTTGGTTGATTGAATTATTCAGAGATTCTGAATTAGTTAAACTCGACGCTGTATTAATCGCAAAGCAGGTCATAATCGCTTCGTTGTTGAATAATTAAATCGCCCAACATTGCACTCCAAGCCCAGATTGAAAGAAGAGCAAGGAGAGCTGGGCAGTGCCA
>JAIORE010000171.1 GCA_021108315.1 Candidatus Cloacimonadota bacterium | reverse complement strand
TGCGTATTATAGTTGAAATGTGAATTATAGTCTGGCGTGGCAGAAGCTGCCCATTAGCCAACATGTCGCTCCACTCCATGTTGGCTAACGGGTGGCGTGCCACTAAAAAAAGACGAGCAGCGGAGTGAATCGAAACGTCGTCTAAAACTGCGTCCACGGGGACTCGCAATTCTGCACCTCTTTGACCTTGAAATGCTCGTCTTTTATCATCTCACTAATCGCATTATGATTACGGAAATACCGAAATCAAATGCTCATGGCGAGATGACGTGGCACGCCGCCCGTTGGGCGAAATTCGATTTAGTAATACAAAAAGTGCTATTATCAGAAATTAAATTAAGAAAATATTTATTATATTTTCAATGATATTTGTAATAAAATCATTATGGACTTTAGAGTGGGAATTGAGTTGTATTAATGAAATGCAAATCAATTTTACAAAGAATTATTATGGAAATAAAAAAATAGTTGACTTAGATATCGATTTTTTTATAGAAGATTAAGAAAAGTTTAAAAAAGAAGGATAGGTTTGTATATTGTGGATAAAGAATTAAGAACATTATATAAAAAAATTGATGACTCTCAAATATTTGGAGATTTTAACATTTGCAAAAATTGCAAAAATTTATGTGCAAGAAAAATGCAATGGCATTGGTTATTATCAATTGAGATTCAATTATTTAATTATAACTTAGATATATCCAAAAAAAATGAAGCATTTTTTTTTGAAGGTGGCAAATGTCCATTATTAAAAGATAATCAATGTAGTATATATTCAAAAAGACCACTAGAATGCAGGTTAAGTCCCTTGTCCTTATTACAGTTAAACGAAAAATTTTATTGGATAATTGACATTGATTGTTTATACTTTAAAAGTTATAGTAAATCGAAAATACTTAATTTTATAAATATCATCGAACCTTATTTTACAAAAAAAATGCTAGATGATATAAAAAATATTTCTAACGCTATTAACATAAATAACCCGTTAATAGAATTTAAAGATTATATTAAATTAAAAGAATTTTATAAATAATTGATAGCGTAAATTATAGGTGACCAAGTCACATTTTCATCAAATATAATAAATTTGTTATCAAAATTTTATTTCAAAGTCTCAAGACAAAATTCTTTTTTTCTTTTTTTACTTATAATTTT
>JAIORE010000210.1 GCA_021108315.1 Candidatus Cloacimonadota bacterium | reverse complement strand
ATTTAAAATTGGATTCAAGATAATTATGATTAAAGAGTATCAATTCATCTGCGAACATCTATAATAATCTTAACAATGGATTTATGCTGCCATTTGTAACAAATATCACTTGTTTAACTGGAGATTTTGAGGGGACTTATGATTGTAGAAATGAAGCTTTTCTAAAAGCTGGAACACCAAATACACCTCAAGGCGCAATTGGTGCAATTGGAACTGCAACAGGTAAAACTCATACTTGTTTCAATAATATTGTTTCTGCAGGTATTTTTGACGGAATATTTAATCATGAAATTTATTATATGGGTGGTGCTTTAGCTTTCGGAAAGTACATTTTATATGAAAGCTATCCCGGAAACCCAGCAAATCATGTAGTTCAATTCTCTTATTGGAATAACCTTATGGGAGATCCCGGATTGGAATTATGGACTGGTGTTCCTGAGAATTTAAACATCTCTTATAATAGTACTATTCCTTTAGGAAGTGATCAAATTGAAATTTCAGTAACAAATGATTTAGGTGAATCTGTTGAAAATGCTTGGGTAACGATATTAAAAGATGAAACTGATCTGTTTTCAAATGAATTTACTGACAATGAAGGGATAGTTTATTTACCAATAGCTTCTGGAGTAACTGGAGCAGTGAAAATTACAGCATCCAAACATAATTTTATTCCAGTACAAGATTTTTTTATAATTGGGGAAACAAATGTTTTTGTTAATACAGAAATCATGATAATTGATGATGATTCTAATGGCTTATCAAGTGGAAATGGTGATTCTGAAATTGGTTCAAATGAAACAATTGAAGCATTTTTGACTCTATATAATTATGGGTCTAATACTACTTCAAATTTAACTATATCAATAAGTTCGGAATATGATTTTATTACTTTCCAGGAATCTTCTGTAAACACATCATTTATTTTACCAAATAGTGAATTGATTACAGATGAACCATTAGTTTTTACTGTTGATCCAAATATTATTGGTGGAACAGAAGTGTTTTTTGATATAAATATCTCTGATGCAAATGGTAACAATTGGCAAAAAAGAATTAGCAAAATTATCCACGATTCCAATATAATTTTTTCAAGTTATGAAGTTGTTGGTGAAAATAATTACAATAAGTAAACCTCCAGTTCTACTGGAGGACTCTTAAAGTTTGACTTT
>JAIORE010000329.1 GCA_021108315.1 Candidatus Cloacimonadota bacterium | reverse complement strand
CCTGCAATATAGGAAGTTATATCTTTCCGTAAAAAGACACAATATCTCACTATATGCCTATAATGCTATCAGTTACAAAATATGTACATATATTTATTTAAAGAAATTTTGCGAAGGGTAGGTTAAGGAATATAATGAATATCCAATATACAACACGGAATAACCAATGATGAAGGATAAGAAGAAAAAGAAGAATAACCCTTCTAACTCCCCTTCGTAAGGGGAGAACTGCTCCCTTCCCTTTGCGAAGGGGAAGGGTTGGGGATGGGGTCAGAGAGAACGAGAAATATTCAAAAAAAATCTATAATTTCAAAGGAGGAATTTATGAGTAATACCGATCTATTAAAAAGGACATTTCATTTTGCCGATCCTGTTGCACTTCAAAAAGCACGGGTTTTTCTGTCTTGTTTAACGAGGGATATTAGTGATTTTGGAGCTTTTGATTCTGATTTTAATGCTGACTATCTCACCAAGTTCGGCAATCTGATAGAGGCAGCTGCTGCCATACCGGATCATGAATATATGCAGGATCAACTGGCAATAAAAACAACTGAATTGAAGGATATAATGGAAGCCGCTCGAAAGGCTTTTCGGTTTATGAAACCTTTTATTGAAAAAGCATTTCCCAATAGAAAGGATATCTGGAATTTATTCGGTTATGATAATTTTTCAGGGATCAGAAATAATCAGGAGAGGTTAACTGCTTTTATAGCGAGATTGCATGAAACAGCAGTTAAATACAGTGCAGAGCTAATTGCTGCCGGTTATCCTCAGGAAAAAATTGATTTGATCAAGTTCTATCAAAACAACATCGTGAAAGCAAATGTAGATCAGGACGATTTCAAGATAGTGATCAAAAATCAGACTAATGAAAGAATTAAAAAAATGAATGATATGTGGGAAGTGGTATTGCATATCAACCGTATCGGGAAGCTCATCTATGAAGACGATTATAGCAAATACCAGCAATACGTTCTCTATCATAGTTCTACTCAGGGTGAACCAGATGTTCTGCAGGGCAATGTACCGGCAGGAGAAACTGTTGTAATTCTGCAAGAAAATATCGTTCCTTCCACCGTGTTCAAACTGAAAAATCCCGGAACTACCGGAATGGAATACCTGAGTTTTCCATGAAAAAAAATATTGAACTGTAATTTGTTAATTTTCAATAA
>JAIORE010000330.1 GCA_021108315.1 Candidatus Cloacimonadota bacterium | reverse complement strand
CGCTTTTAAGCGGTTCACGAATTCAAACCTCCAGTTCAACTGGAGGTCATTGATTAAAACAGATTCAGAATTATTAATTTTCACATTTTGTTCATGGTAAAGAACTATACTATTTGCTTTTTCATGAATATTATTATCATTTGAATCAATGTTTACTTCTTTTAACCATTTTGGGATAGAATAAAGTGTTTTTCCTAAAAATAACAACAATAAAATTGTTAAAAAGTAAATATTTTTTCTCATGATTCCTCAAAAATTTTAATCTATGTTATATGATTGTCAATTTTATTTTACTCAAATAATTTTTCATGTCAAACAATATTTTAATCAAATTGACAGTTTCAATAATGTCATTATTCAATATGTTTCTTAATTGATTTTAAGTTTCTACTCCCCAAACTCAACCAAAAACTGTTCATCTTTACCCAAAATAATTAATTCATTATCTTGCGTTACATCATAGATATAAAGATCACCTTCATAATAAAATTGGAATTCTATCCTAAATATTGGATTTTGGAGATCAGTATATGGTATTTGTTTGAATAAAGTTGAATTGCTGTCCACATTCTCAGCCATTAGAACTTGGTTTTGATCATTAGTAGAACCAAGCTTTGTAGTGATATATGTTAAATTTGAAATATTGTTTTCTGTATTATTTTTAATTTTAAAACTTGTATGAGTTGGTTTTACAAAAACTTTTTTGGTTTTACCTGCTTCAATTTCAACCTCTGTATAATAAACATCAGTAAGATTATCATCAATAGTCTCTTGCATCACAAAAGTCTCTCCTTCAAGATAGAGACCATATTTTCTTGAACTATCACTCCAAACCAAGAATTTTTTGCCCATCTCAAAATTGATAAATAATATATTATCACCATTCACAATATAATCATTATGTTCAATATTTAGATAAAGATTATAGTTTGTCTGATTTATTACTTTGAGATCACCATCTTGAGAACATCCCAAAAGTATTATTAATAATAAGCTGAGAGCTAAGAAATTTTTCATATTTCCATCCTTATAAAAAAAAGCTCGCTAAAAAGCGAGCCTAATAAAATATTGATAGCGTAAATTATAGGTGACCAAGTCACATTTTCATCAAATATAATAAATTTGTTATCAAAATTTTATTTCAAAGTCTCAAGACAAAATTCTTTTTTTCTTTTTTTACTTATAATTTT
>JAIORE010000188.1 GCA_021108315.1 Candidatus Cloacimonadota bacterium | reverse complement strand
AGTAATCTTACTCTGATTGATAGCAGGTATCCGATCAATATTTAGTGTTCCTGATGATATTTTAGCAGCATCCAAATTTGGTATTCTGGCAGCTTCAAAACTTCCCGAGACAATCTTTGATGCGTCAAGATTTGGTATCTGAGATGCTGAAAGTACGCCTGAGATATAACTTACCGGAATATCCGGAATCTGAGTATCTTTAAGTTTTCCATTCGCATCTAATTGTGCTATACCACCTGCAACTCCCAGTTTCTCAGAATCAAGTATCTCTTTCCATTGTCCAGCCATTTTTAGTTCTCCTTTACTATCTGTTTTTCGAGGTACTGCAGCAATAATAATGCACCTTCCGTTTTTAGTAGTTTTTCTTTTGAATCAGCTAAATTGCTTCTGATTCGTTCATACTCGTTAGTTAATTCAAGCTTCTGGGTTTGAATAAGTTCTTGAATATTCATTCTTGCTCCTTATAAATATATGTTTTGCCATCCTTTACAAATATCTGTCCTCTTTCCGCTTTATCAGGGAATTCCTGACCGGTAAGGACTAAGTTTTGATCTTCTATACCCAGATCTTCTTTTTCATCTACGGTTGAGAAGATCGGGTTAATAAATGCGATGTTTTTATCGGTTGAGACTGTGGGAGTTGTCTTTCTGTTGATCAAATCCCAGACAGTATTATTTTTTATAGATTTCATATTAGCTTAATTCCGCAACTTTCTGAGCTAAGGTATTTGATGAATGAAGTACATTTGCTAAAGCCTGTAGGGCATCCGAATCTTGTGCAAAGGCATCAATAATATTACCAATTGTTAGCTGAGATTCTACTGTTGAAAGCCTATCTTCAAGGTGGGAATTTAAGTGTTGAAAGATATGAGTATATGTTCTTGATTTACTTGTTCTACCAGAAAGTGCTGTAATCGTAATTTCCAGAGTGTCTCCATTATCAACTCCAATCAGTGCTTCTTCATTAATAAATATAAAACTGCTGGAGCTAATCGTTTCACAAACGGTATTTCCATTTTTAGTAATATCTAAAATCCAGTTTGTAATATTTATTGCTGGTGATGTATTACAAATGATCCTAATCCCATCCGGTCGATTCTTAATTGAAGCAGAGATAATAACTGAGGTCAAATCAGGAAGTAACAGATCCAATGTATTATCTATTCTTAAAATATCAGAATCTATCCTTGAAATGTGATGAGGAACA
>JAIORE010000372.1 GCA_021108315.1 Candidatus Cloacimonadota bacterium | reverse complement strand
CTAATGGACAGTGCTGCCAAGTTCTTCTTGCTCTTCTTTCAATCTGGACTTGGAGCACGATGTTACCCGATTCAATTATTTTTCAAAAACGTTACGATTTAAAGAACAAAAAAATTAAAACCGCTTTCCGATTAACTAAAATTTGCCATCGAAAAATCATTTAATCAAGTCTACAGACGGGATAAATGCGAAAGCTGACTTAATTCCGAGATTTTGAATTTGCTTATTTTTTATCAAGGAAAAAGTTTATTTTATTCTGAAAAGTTTTTTTCTCCTTTATTTTTATATTTTCACCAGTGTGTTTATTAAGATTTCAATTTCCTTTTCTGATCGTTGATTTATTTTTTTAGCTTTAATTAAATTCGGATTTCGTTAAGTTACAGCAAGTTACAAAAATGTACTCCAGATAAAAAAACAGCAATTTGGGAAATTCTTCATTCTTTTTTATTCTTTAATCATTTTTTCTCTCTTTTACAGAACCATTTAAATTTTACACCAAACATATTCTCGCTAGATTTTTGATAGATTGCGCAAATTAGTAACTGATTTAGAGATAACAATCTTTTTCGTTTTTCAATTTGCTTTAATTGCTTTACGAATTTTATTAATCAACCCAAAAATTAAGGTTTTAAAACCTGTGCTTTAGAACTTAAATTACCTGTTATGAAAGCAGTTTACAATAATTGAAAAATTAGAGAAACAAAAGAGAAATCGTTAATCTTGCACATTTCTTTATTTTTTTTTGTTTACTTTAATAATTTGAAAATCCAGTAAAAACAGTTTATAAATTGAGACGAGAGAAATTACAAAAATATTTCAGAAATTGGACAAACAACGGATTTTGGCTTTCTTTTTGCTTTTGTTTTATCTTTTTCATTTTTTTGCCAGTTTTAAATTTAAGAAATCCAGTGTAGAAATCTATTAGAAATTTTATCTCCTCTTCCCCATTTTCTTTATTTATTGTTTGGATTAATTGAATTTTACAAATTTAAAAAAATCTCATTTGAAATTGAGCAGTTAAAATATAATTAAATCAAAATTCTTGCTTTTAAAAAATTCGATATTCCTTGTTTTTTCTTGTTAAAAAACTTTTCTCTTTTATGAAACTTTTCCTTGATTTATATTTTTTGTCTATGAAAAAATAAGCATATTTACTACACTTTGCAATTCCTTACAAATCGGTTAAATAATTTTTATTCTTGATGTCGGGTAATG
>JAIORE010000122.1 GCA_021108315.1 Candidatus Cloacimonadota bacterium | reverse complement strand
TGGCACGCCGAACGTTAGCCAACATGGAGTGGAGCGACATGTTGGCTAATGGATGGCAGCTGCGGTGCTCTTTCACATCTTCTCTCAATCTTAGCACTGAGCTGCTTGTTACCCGATTCAATTATTTTTCAAAAACGATACGATTAACAGAGCAAAAAGATTAAAACCGCCTTCCGATTAACTTAAACTTACCATCGAAAAATCATTTAATCAAGCCTACAGACGGGATAAAAGCGAAAGCTGACTTAATTCCAAGATTTTGAATTTGCTGATTTTTTATCAAGGAAAAAGTTTATTTTATTATGAAAAGTTTTTTTTCTCTTCTTTATTTTTTATTTTTCTCAGTGTTTTTTATTATGATTTAAATTTCCTTTTCTGTTCGTTGATATAATTTCTTAACTTGGATTAAATACAGATTTCGTTAAGTTACAGCAAGTTACATAAAATGTATTCCAGATTATGAGAAACAGCAATTTGGGAAATTCTTCATTCTTTTTTATTAGTTAATCATTTTTTCTTTCTTTTACAGAAATATTTGAATTTTACACCAAATACATTCTCATTATATTTATGGAAGATTGTGTAAATTATTCAACGATTTAGGAATATAGCTTTTTAATTTGATTTAATTTATCTACGAATTTTCTTTCCCTGCGTTAGAATTAAAATTGAACAACAGATACTTTTGAACGAAATTACCTGTTTTGGAAGCCGTTTAAAAAATTGTGAAAATAAAGCTACTTCGCTAATCTTCTGCATTTCTTTCTTATTTTCTTGCTCTGTTAAATGAAACAATTTAGTTTTTACGCAAAAAAGCACTTCTGAATTTAGTTACAAAAAATTATTATAGAAATTGAATAAACAGCGATTTTGGCTCTCTTTTGCCTTTAGTTTCATTTTTTTTAATCAGCTTTAGAATTAAGATTAAGCAGCGGACACTTTAGAATTTAAATTACCTACTTTGAAATCCGTTAGAAAAATATTTATGAATTGAGACACAGAAAATTGAAAAAACATTACCGAAAGTGGACAAACAAGGATGTTTGGCTTTCTTTTTGCTTTTTACTTTTTTCATCTTTTTGTTCAACTTTAAAAGTAAAAAAAACCTGGTACGAAATCTGTTAAAATATTTTGTTCTCCCTCTTCCCCATTTTTTTTTAATTATTGTCACGATTAATTAAATTCTACGATTTTCAAAAAGGTCTCAGTTGAAATTGGGTAGATAAAACTATAAGTG
>JAIORE010000061.1 GCA_021108315.1 Candidatus Cloacimonadota bacterium | reverse complement strand
CTAAAATGGAGTGAATGTTTTGAAAAAATACCGGCTGTTATCTAATATATTTGGAAAAAGTTATCCCGAACTCAGGTTATTACTGTTAGAGGATCGAATTTGACTTCCAACAGTTACTTTATAAAACTTCTTTTCTAATGTTAAATCTGTATCCTGCCAACTGGTTGTTGTTAAATTCACTGCTTCCACTATCCATTCATCAGAGAAGGTGGCTTCCGGATCATCAGAACTGTACACTGTATAAACAATACCACGAGTATTGAAGGGCATCTCATCCCAAGTGATAGTAGTTCCTGTTTCCGATCTGATAATCGTCACATTTTGAGGCGGCATAACAGTTAAAAATTGCTGAGTATCAGACCAACTAGATTCCAGATTTTCATCATCAAATGGTTTTTACTCGATAATAGTAGCGATAACCTTCAAGTAATTCCGTTGTGAGTAGTACAAAAGTAGTTCCCATATCAGTTATATGAGTTTCCTGAATAGTCGCAAATGTATTAGTTGTATCTATTTCTATCGTATATCTCAAGACATCAGAATTATCACCATAATCAGGGTCAGTTGCATTATTCCAGGAAATGATAGGAGTGAGTGTTGCAACAGCAGCATCATTGGACGGAGAAAACCCTTCAGTAGGAGGATTGGGATTGTTATTCATAGCATTGAAAACAAAATTTGCTGTGCCGTCTGTATAAAGAACAACTTCTGTCCAACAAGTGTTATATTTTGGGCGTATCCGCCAATAATAATTTGTATTCTCTGTTAAATTTTCAAAATCGGTAAGTTCGTTAAGTTGAATACCAACAAAATAAGAACCATCGCGTAAATTTTCGGGATTATCACTGATATAGTTAGTTTTACTAATCTCTTTTTTGTTATCATCGTAATTTTTAACATTTCTTGAAGAATTATCCAATACTGGAATTTTACGACTATTACTTCTTGATTCGATAGTCCCTTTGTTTAGCATTTTATAGATGACCCTGTTTATTAATACAATTTTTCAAAACATATTTTTCAGTTCAATACAGCAAAAATATGTTTTTGTAAGTCAAAATTTATAATTTTTTTGAAATTTTACTCAAAAAATTATCATTTTAACCAAATTTACAAAAAAAACAGAAATTAACCTATTTCGATGATTAATTTCTGCGAGCATGACCTGATTTTGGGCACTATTTGCCATATAATGTAAAAATCGTTTTACATTGCAAGCGATGGCTCCAAAAATTAAT
>JAIORE010000409.1 GCA_021108315.1 Candidatus Cloacimonadota bacterium | reverse complement strand
GAAATACCGAAATCAAATGCTCATGGCGAGATGACGTGGCACGCCGAATGTTAGCGGAAATACGAGGAGTAAAATGAAAAGACTAATACTATTCATCTTGTTTGTATGTATTATTTGCTCATCTTTATTTAGCCAAAATAACGTTCAAAGCAATAATCATAATAACTGTTTTACTGAATCAGATTCTTTGCCAGGAACCAACTTGAGTGATTTTACTTTTGATAGAAACGGAATTCTCTGGATCATAAGTTTAAAATTTAATCATTCATCAAAAACGAGTCCATTTTCAAGTAATTTTTCAACAACTTTGTTTATTTCAAAAAAAGTAAATAACAAATATTACACAATCAAAGATAATCTTGAATTTGGAATAAAAAATATTGTTTTTGATAATTTAAACACTCTTTACATTCTTGGCGATCGACAAATAATGATGTTAAATAATGAATCCAAATTAGAATCTGTATTTGAGCTTACTATGGAAGGTGGTTTTAATTCAATAGCATTTGATAATAATAATAACATTTGGGTTGGAGGATTACAAACAGGGATATTAATGTATGATAGCAATACTTGGATTACATATAATACAGATAACTCAAGCTTACCAACCAATAGCTCAACAAGTATTTTCATTGATAAGAATAATATCAAATGGATAACATTATGGGAAAAGAAAGGAATTTTGAAAATCAAAAATCAACAATGGACATATTTTAATGAAAATGATTCAAACTTGTTAAACCAGAATTTTTGGTGTGCAACTGTTGATTTCGATAATAATCTATGGTTAGGTACTGGATGGCAGCAATCTGCTGTAAAAATCGTAGAATATAGTGGAAACAAATGGTTAATAAATAATCCAACAAATGATGATGGTAAATCAATAACTGGAACAATCAGAACCTTATTTACTGATTATGGAGGAAATATCTGGTCTGTATCATCACTTACTAAAAAGAGGGCAACCGTTGGTAGTTTATTATCTAAATATGATGGTAACAATTGGCAAAATTTTGAAATTGAAGATGCTAATCTAATCAGAGAAATTGATATTGATAAAGAAGGTAATATTTGGATATTATCAAAAAATAGAATTATTCAGGTAACAGAATAAATAAAATAGAATTCAGGAGAATAAAGGGTAAATAATAAAAAACAAATGAGTATAAAGACAGACTTTCAAATTGAATTATTTTCTTTAATTACAATAAGTAAACCTCCAGTTCTACTGGAGGACTCTTAAAGTTTGACTTT
>JAIORE010000301.1 GCA_021108315.1 Candidatus Cloacimonadota bacterium | reverse complement strand
AATTCAAAAATATTAAATCACTTCTCTTTGTAAAGGTTATTTATTTACAGCGACTAAATCCTTTTTCATAACTTTTCTTCGCCTTTTCCAAGTTTCCCATCTTTTCGTAAACCATTCCTAATCGCCAATATGCTCCTGAAACAGAAAGTCTTTCAACTCCTTTCAATTTATCATAATCTCGAATAAAATTTAGATAGATTTGTTCTGCTTCATCCAATTCTGTACCGGAAAACAGATACAATTTACCTAATTGATATTCATACAAAGCTGATGGATTTTTCTCCAAATATTTTTTTAAAGAAGATATCGCCTTCTCATATTTTTTCCAGCTTGAAAAAAATTGATACTCATCAAGCAGTTTTTGGTTTTCGTCGATTTTCTCATCTGCAAATAATGCCATACTTAAAAGCAAAACAACTGTAATAATAATTTTCTGCATATTTCTTCCTTCATTTTTTTTATTCTATATTGGGTTCTGCATAATTTATTTAAACCACTAAAGTGGTTTCTGGTGAGTGGAACTTCGTCTCATCCCACAGTTAAAACTGTGGGTTAATGATATGCTGAATATAGGATTAACCCACAACTTTAGTTGTGGGAATAATCAAATCCGCAAATGTAAATTTCAACCGATTCATCGGTTTCTGAAATTTTACCAAATCACACATTATTTTAGTTAATTCTTAATTCTCAATCAATTAAAGCTTGCTTACAAGAAGTGGTTCGCAACGAAGTGTGAACCGCTAATTGTATTTTCTGTAATCCCAAATTTGTTTTCTGGTCAAATTTATTCCGCAATGAAATGCGGAGTGAGAATGATAAACTTGTTTTTTCAGTCGCACAAGTCTTACTTATATCAATCTCTTAAAATAGCTTCTATTCTTTCTTTTGCTTTTTTATTATGAATATTATTATTGTATTCTCCATAACGAGATTCCAATATTTTTTGTATTTCATCTTTTTCAAAAAAACTAAATCCAGCCAAAACAGCTTTTTTTAATCTATCATTTTCAACATTATCTCTCTTTATGAAAAACGAATGGTTATCATAAATATCTACTAAAACAGGAATAGCTTTTGAATTTTTTGTTTCACCAATAAGCTCAATACATTCAGTTAAATATTGCAAGTTTCCTTTATTTTTCTGTAAATCTAATTTTATTCCGGCATAAATGATTCTGTTGATTAATAAAAGAAGGCATATATAAGCATTAACCTCTTAATATATTATGCATTTAACTTTAATAAAAAGCTTGACAAATAATCTATATT
>JAIORE010000300.1 GCA_021108315.1 Candidatus Cloacimonadota bacterium | reverse complement strand
AATTCAAAAATATTAAATCACTTCTCTTTGTAAAGGTTATTTATTTACAGCGACTTAGCATCATTATCATTACAATCATGATAGTAATTATATTCTTCATATATCCTCTCTTATTTTGAAGTATTTATTTCTCTTCCCAAGCAGGGCTTGAGAATAATAGTCATACAACATCGGAATGCCTGTAAAATCTTCCAATTGTTTGATATTAATATTCCGAAGTTAATAAAATCTATCTAATAATTAACACCTATACAAACAGAAACCCAAGGGTAAAATTCATTGTTGCTTAATATAGGAGTAAAACCAATTTTATACATTAATGGTAAATTACTTGGTTCACCTCGAAAAGATAGATTCATTTGATAAAAAAAACCTGAATTAGTTGATTCATCAGACATAAATTGAAAAGTAGAATTTGCTGATATCTGGATATATGAAATTCCACCCCCGATCTCAAGCATACTTGATTTATTTCCCAGAGTAGTAGCAATTGAAACAGGGAAAATCAAGGCATCTATAGTAGTATTAAATATATTATCATTAGATTTTAAACTCCATTTTGAAAATCCAACCCTTGCCAGATAATGATTGAAAAGCCGTCTTTCATAGTTGAGTGAATAAAAGTATCCGACACCACCCAGCTCTGCAAATATATAATTTTTTCCTCTATTCCTAATATGTTTCTTTACCAATTTATAACTCATATTCTTCTGAGAATCAATTTCTTATGATTTTGTATGAATTGAAGTTAACTCTTCTCTTCTTCTTTTCTAAATAATTCAAATCTTTATATTCTTTTGGGTTTGAAATAAATTCTTTTTGAATTATATATAGATTTTGTCCATCAACCAGAAATACTTCTGTCTCTGCTATTTCTATAATTTCACCTTCAATTTTTCTACCGTTCTTTATTTCGACCTCAATTGCAGATAGAAATGAAAATGAAAGTAATAGCAATATCATAAATTTCATAATACATCCTTTACTATTTTTTTTTGTTTCCAAGCTCCGCTAACCTACCTTTCGCATTTCAAAAAAGAATCAGCTCTACGAGAGGGTTTGAGAGTTCAGGCACTACATCAACTATGCAACGAGTTTAAATTTTAATTTTATGTATGGGTAGATTTCTCCAATCAATATCTAAATTTTCAAAAATTAATTTATGGACGGACTCCGGTTCTCCCGGTTTCCGAAGATGAACAGTTTTCCCATCAATAGTTGGAATTAATATGGTAGAATAGGTATAGTTGCTTAGCAATCTTTTGATTGAATCCCAAGATAGTGAGC
>JAIORE010000123.1 GCA_021108315.1 Candidatus Cloacimonadota bacterium | reverse complement strand
TCTTCAAATGTTGTTGCAGATGAATCTAGTCCATTTATCTCTGTGTGGAAAACATATAACTCTGGAATAAGTAATCTTAGCCAAATTTCTTTACCTTTAGATTCTTTGGGTGAATATAATTTTACTGTGTACTGGGGAGATGGGAGCAGCGATAATATTACTTCATATAGCCAATCAGAAATAACCCATAATTATCTATCTCCTGGAATATATACAGTAAATATTACAGGGACCTTAGATGGTTTGAGATTTAATAATGGAGGGGATAGAAGAAAAATACTTGAGATTCAACGGTGGGGAGACTTACGTCTCGGGAATCTAAGTGAATGCTTTTATGGATGTAGTAACCTTAACATCACAGCTACGGATATTCTTAACCTATCTGGAACAACAACATTATCTGGATTGTTTAGGGGTGTTACTTCAATAACAACGATACCAAATATGGGTACTTGGAATATGAGTGAAATAGTGTATATGGATGATATGTTTTATGGTGCAGATGCATTCAATCAAAATCTAAGCGGTTGGGATGTAAGTAGTGTCATAGGTATGGATTATATGTTTTATGGTGCAGATGCATTCAATCAAGACATAAGTAGTTGGGATGTAAATAGTGTAATTGATATGGATTATATGTTTCATGGCGCAGATGTATTCAATCAAGACATAAGTAGTTGGGATGTAAGTAGTGTCATAGGTATGAATGCTATGTTTAATGGTGCAAGCGCATTCAATCAAGACATAAGTAGTTGGGATGTAAGTAGTGTAACGGAAATGGAGGGGATGTTTTATGGCACAAATGCATTCAATCAAAATCTAAGCAGTTGGGATACAAGTAGTGTCATAAACATGGGTCAGATGTTCACCGGTGCAAATTCATTCAATCAAGACATAGGTAATTGGGATACAAGCAGTGTAACTGATATGGGAGGAATGTTTAATGGCGCAGATGCATTCAATCAAGACATAGGTAATTGGGATACAAGCAGTGTAACGGATATGGATCATATGTTCGATGATGCAGGTGCATTTAATCAAAATCTAAGCAGTTGGAATACAAGTAGTGTCACAAATATGCATCAGATGTTCATCAGTGCAACTTCATTTAATCAAGACATAAGTAGCTGGGATGTAAGTAATGTAGGGGGTATGTGGAGTATGTTCAATGGTGCAAGCGCATTCAATCAAGACATAGGTAATTGGGATACAAGCAGTGTCACAAGTATGGGGGCTATGTTTAATGGTGCAAGCGCATTCAATCAAGACATAAGTAGTTGGGATGTAAGTAGTGTAACG
>JAIORE010000317.1 GCA_021108315.1 Candidatus Cloacimonadota bacterium | reverse complement strand
ATTATTATCGTGCCTATGCAACAAATTCAATAGGTACAGGTTATGGTGATGAATTGTACTTTGCTACTACTCTGGAAGGTTTGGGAACAGGAGCTGACCCCTACGAGATATCTAACCTTAATGACCTACGTATTCTTAGCGAAAATTCTGTTTATTGGGATTCATATTTTATCCAGATAGCAGATATTGATGCCACAGATACTCAGAATTGGAACAACGGAGCAGGTTTTAGCCCAATTGGAGAAGATACTTTTAATCCTTTTAATGGTGATTACGATGGTGCTGGTTTTACAATTGACGGCTTATTTATAAATCGTTCTAATACAAACAGTATCGGTCTTTTTGGTCATACATTTGGAGCATCGTTTTTTAACCTGGGAGTTACCAATGTTGATGTTACAGGAAGTTGGTTTGTCGGCAGTTTGGTGGGATATAATGAAACTTCTACTGTGACTAACAGCTACAGCACCGGCAGTTTGAGTGGAAATGAATATGTCGGTGGTCTGGTGGGATCTAACTATTATTCTTCACCAAACAACAACTACAGCACCTGCAGTGTGAATGGAGATGCTTCTATCGGTGGTTTGGTGGGATTTATAACTGAGTCTTCGGTGATTAACAGCTACAGCGCAGGAAATGTGAGCGGAGTTGAAAGGGTCGGTGGCTTGGTGGGATATAGTAAAAATAATTCAACCATAACTAACTGCTACAGCACCGGCAGTGTGAATGGAGATGCTTCTATCGGTGGTTTGCTGGGATATAATCATAGTTCTTCTGTGAATAACTGCTTTTGGGATATCCAAACTTCCGGTCAATATTCCAGTGACGGTGGTACAGGAAAAACCACTGCTGAAATGCAAACTGAATCAACTTTCATAGATGCAGGATGGGATTTTACATCAATCTGGTCAATGGATTATTTTTATGGTATGGGATACCCTTTCTTCAATTGGCAAGATGTTGCACCGGCAGGATCAGTTCCTCTATCACCTGAGAATTTTCAAGTGGTTATCAACACGCCGGATGTATATCTTAGTTGGGATGTAGTAATAGAAAGCACGGAAGGTTATGCTATTATTCCGGATGGATATATTATTTATTATAGCGAAGATGAAGAGAATTATTATTTTTTAACTATCACTAACCAAACAAGCTTTATTCATTATGCGGTAACGGATTTTAGTTCGCAGATGTTTTATCAGGTCGTAGCAATAAAGGTAGATGATAGTCGCCAATTATCTTACTTGCAGGGACTGAATAATCGTAAAGAAAAGATTAGATGGAATGAAGTGGAAGAGA
>JAIORE010000166.1 GCA_021108315.1 Candidatus Cloacimonadota bacterium | reverse complement strand
ATTTATTATATTTGATGAAAATGTGACTTGGTCACCTATAATTTACGCTATCAAACTTTTATTAGCAATATTTTTGTTCCATTAAAATATTTTACTAATCCGTCAATGGTTATAATTTCCACCCAATAGGTTACTTTTTTCGCTTGTTAATAAATGCGCTAACGTATTATTATAAGCAAAAAAGGCTGCTCTACTGAATTAATAATCGCACAATATAGGTTTTAATATCCCCGATTGATTTTATGCTTTCTGGATAATCAATATTTGATCTTAATGGAATCTGAGCAGAACGTGAATAGGCAAGCCGCTTTTCTGTTTTAGGATTAAGGATATAATCAATAAGTTTTTTTGCATTTTCCTGATTTGGTGAATTCTTGATCAGTGCAATAGTGTTAGGAATAATCAGCGTTCCCATTTGTTCATCAGATTGGTCTGGATAGATAATTCCTACATTTTTTCCATCAACTATTGCACCATTGGCATCATCCGTATCCGTCATTCCCCACCAGAATTCTCCCGAGACAACCATATCTCGAACAGTAGCATTCCCATCCAGAATTCCAATCTTATTTACCTTAATTTTATTGAAAAATTCCTCTGTCCATTCTATACCAAACTTTGATGTTAATACGGCAGAATGGGTTGCTGTAGTTCCAAATAGTGGATTAGCAATAGCTGCTTTTCCTTTCCATTCCGGTTCGATCAGATCAAGAATAGAGTTTGGTAATTGTCTGTTTTTAAATTTATCTTTGTTATAAATTATAATTCTTGCTCGGGCCGCAAATCCTGTCCAATATCCTGAATTATCTTTGAATCTAACCGGAATTTTTTCTGACTCGGGTGAGAGGTAGGATTCTAAAATTACTTTATTCTTTAATAAAATTGTTCTGCTGATCTCATTATTCCAGAATAGATCACACTGAGGATTTGAGGATTCGGCTATAATTCTATTTACAAGTCCGATAGTTTTGGTAATTTCCATGTCGTAAACAGCTTTTACTTTTATTCTGGTTTCTTTTTCAAAATTTTTAAGTATTGGTTCAGAATAAATTCTATCCAATGAACAATAGATAATAACTTCATTTTTATTGTTTGAACAACCAATAAGTAAAGCTATCAAGATAAATATAACTGTAATATTTTTTTTCATTTCGATTTATTTCCTTCCGGTTTTTTTAAAACTCAAATAAAGATTATCGCAAAGAGTTTTAGTTTCTGATAGTAATTGATGATCATCTTCTGTTGATTTTCTGATTTGGGTGTGTCATTAATTTGATGTATCTGGATAAGTTCTAAATGCCGTACCTAT
>JAIORE010000110.1 GCA_021108315.1 Candidatus Cloacimonadota bacterium | reverse complement strand
TATCGTTTCTATCAGCGGAAGAGTCAGCGTAAATGTAAGCTTTATCGCCGTAATGCTTTTGACAAATTAGTGAACAAATATGGTCTCATCAATCCGGTCGAATACAAATATGTCTGACACCTGTGAATGCTTGGAATGAACTTTGTCGGTAAGCCGTGTGCGGGAAAACCGCTTGCACGGTTTGACGAGGGGGATAGGTAGAAGGATAATTCCAAAGAATAAACCAGCGAAATCTGGGAGAATAACTATTAAATTTATATGGAATATCTGGAAACCTGTCTCTACTCTACTGGTTACTCTTTATCTTAAAATTAAGAAGGAAAGTATGGAAATAAATGCAATTGTAATATTTTTTGCAGCGATTTTTACGAGCAATATTCTTTTGACTAATTTTCTGGGAATGTGTTCGTTCCTATCAGTGTCAAAAGAGATTGAATCCTCATTAGGACTGGGCTTAGCTGTTTTTTTTGTTCTGACATTAACTACAGCTTTAAATTATATCGTTTATCATTTCATATTAGTTTCTTTGGATATTGTATATTTGCAATATATTGTTTTCATAATAGTAATTGCTGCGTTAGTTCAACTTATTGAAATGGTTATTGAGCGTTTTTCACCGGTTTTGTACTATACTCTTGGGATATTTTTACCGTTAATTACTGTAAATTGTGCGATTCTGGGAGTTTCACTTTTTATGATTATTAGAAAATATAGCTTTATCCAATCTCTGGCTTTTGGAGCAGGAAGTGGGCTTGGCTGGCTTTTGGCAATTCTAACTTTAGCAGGAATCAGAACAAAAATTAGAGAAAAATTTGTTCCTACCGGATTACAAGGTGCTGGCTTGAGTTTGATAATTACCGGAATTATGGCTTTGGCATTTATTGGATTTTCGGGAATTGTGGTTATTCAATAAGAGAAAAGAAGCTAACCACAGAGGACACAGAGAGCACAGAGAAAAAAATAGCCACAGACTAACACGGACAAAAAGAAAAAGATAAGAAAATTTGCCGCTGATGTGTGCGGATAAAGACGGATAAAAAAAGGAAAATATCACCACAAAGACGCTAAGAATGGAAAAAAAGAAAGAAATTTAATATTTAAGATTTTATATTGAATATTTCTCTGTGCTCTCTGGTGCGTCACGATGCGTTGTATAGTCAGCTGGTGAAAATCCAGTGCGACTAATTTTCCGTTCGGTCGGAAGTGAAAAAGATGGCTATTTTCAGTAATGATCTGGTCAAAGCTCTTTGAATCGGTAAGTAAGCCGTAGCGAAAGCGAACAGGTTTAGCTTCGTTAAACTATTGCAAT
>JAIORE010000199.1 GCA_021108315.1 Candidatus Cloacimonadota bacterium | reverse complement strand
ATTACTTCGTAAAGAATTATATTATTCTAACCCCAAAATCCGTTATAAACAGTATTTTTCTTTACAAAATTATAGTTTAAAGATTTATTTAAAAAATCTTATATCTTGGTTTTTTACAGTAGAAGGGAGTAAAATGCTTAACTTATATCGAAGAATGAATAATAATGCTGTGACTTTTTCAGCTATTTTAACTATCTATATTTTTATGTTTTTTTTGAGTGGATGCCAAGATATGTTCAATAATATGGGAGAAATATTGGCACTTCAAAAGAAACTCTCAAAGGAGTTCAAAACTGCAAATTTCAGTATCAATTTAAGTAATGGTGGCTATCTAACAATTAGTATTGTAAATTCTCCCATTGCAGAACTGGAGAAAATTAAACAAAAATCTTATGCTCATGAGATCGCTATATTTGTTCGAGACAACTATGCTGGATATGAGAAACTTTCAATTGTTTCTGTCGCTTTTATACAGCACAAACAATTTGGACCTGTGTCTTCAAAAAAGACTAAATCAGTATTCACATTTATGAAATCTGAGTTAAATCCTAATGAGCCAGAAATCATTTATAGAAAGAAATTATGAAAGAAATAGAGCTATTTATTAAAGAGTCAAAAATTATATTTTCAGATTTTAATAGACCACATAACTCAAATGATTTTGAAGATGATCCAGAGAATACAGAATATTATAAACTTCTTAGAAACATTGCAAGAGAAGATCTTACAATTGATTTAATGGGAGATGTTGCCTTTGGTCCATTTAGTTCTTTATCATCTCATTCACTGGGTTATTATATGCCACGCTTAATAGAATTTTGTCTAACTGGATTGAAAGATGTTTCCAGTGAACCATTTATGTTACTTTTTATCAATGTAATTGGTGATAATCCAAATTCTGAAAGATTTTATTTGTTCAAGAAAAGGCATAAAAAGGCTATCCACAGTACTTTTAACATAATGAAAAAGTATTATTATGAATTGATAAAAGAGAATGGCTGGAACAAAGAGTTGGAAATGGCAATTGAAAAATGGGATTTGTAGCCAATCTTAAGTATTAAAAAATAAAACCTCTCCTTTTATCAGGAGAGGTTTTAATAATTTGATCTAGTTTTAAAAGTAAATCTCTACAAAACTTCACTCTTAATTTTTTACTGAATGTCATTACTTCATCAATATCATTTTTCTTGTTTTACTTGCGAAATCAGTTGTTTTCAAACGATATAAAAATATTCCGGAAGCTACGTTGTTTTCATAACCTACCCTTCGCAAAATTTCTTTAAATAAATAAATGTACATATTTTGTAACT
>JAIORE010000022.1 GCA_021108315.1 Candidatus Cloacimonadota bacterium | reverse complement strand
ATGAAAATTATGTTTAAATTAAACTCAAAATATGTCCAAGATTGCTTGACACATTCCGAAGATGAAAATTTAATTTAACTCGGATTAATAATATCGAAGAAAAGAAAAAGAACTTGCGTATTTATTTTGGTTTTTATATTCGTGATTGAATTATTTTTTGGTGCTGTTTTCTTTAATCTAATGACCGTATTACTCTGAGGTCGTTGTTGAATGGTAAACGTTTTAAATAATTAAATCCACTAACATTGTGCTCCAAGTTCAGATTGAGAGAAGAGCTAGAAGAACTTGGCAGCACTGTCCATTAGCCAACATGTCGCTCCACTCCATGTTGGCTAACGGGCGGCGTGCCACTAAAAAAAGACGAGCAGCGGAGTGAATCGAAACGTCGTCTAAAACTGCGTCCACGGGGACTCGCAATTCTGCACCTCTTTGACCTTGAAATGCTCGTCTTTTATCATCTCACTAATCGCATTATGATTACGGAAATACCGAAATCAAATGCTCATGGCGAGATGACGTGGCACGCCGCCCGTTACGTGAAATTAAAGACCAAGCTTAAAGAAAAGGAAACGAAGTAAAATGATCGAAATTGAGGAGACAGAAATTGTTCAAAAAGAAAAAAGAAAAGAAATAATTCATCTTTTGGCTAAATCAAGCTAATTCTCAAAATGTAAATATAAAGCATAATTTAAGAAAAGCGAGAAAAAATCAAAATCAAAAAAGCAGAAATTTTCCGAAATAATAGCACCATTCACAAAAACTAAAAATTAAGTTTCAATGCAAGAGCTAAAAGAAAAACCAAAGAAAAACCAAAGAAAAACGCAAGAACATCTAAATGCAAAATTCCTACATTTATCATAAATTGTTAAATTTAAAAGAGTAAGCCGAAAATTAGCAAGTGAATTATTTCAAATAATATTACATTTTAAAATGAAAGAATGGGTAATGTAAATTTAATTTCAATGCTCCCAAAAGTGTAAAAGTTTTTGCCAAAAGAATTAACAGGGGGAATTCAAAAAAAATGAATGAAAAACTAAATCACAAAATTCCTGTTTTCAAATTCTTAAATCTAACACATAAAGCCAAAATCAAAAGATGAATTATTTCTATCAAAATTGTGTTTTAAAATTGAAAGAAACTGTGAAGTAAAGCTAATGAGAACGCTTTTTTAATCATTGTTTTAAAATTAATTGTAACGCTGCAAAAATCTAATAAGGAAGGTTTACTAAAAGAAATAATAGGGAATCTTAAAAAAAATCTGTTTATAATGGATTTTGGGGTTATTATCGGAAACCGCTTCTTGAAGCAGAAAC
>JAIORE010000310.1 GCA_021108315.1 Candidatus Cloacimonadota bacterium | reverse complement strand
TTCTGCACCTCTTTGACCTTGAAATGCTCGTCTTTTATCATCTCACTAATCGCATCATGATTACGGAGTACCGAAATCAAATGCTCATGGCGAGATGACGTGGCACGCCGAACGTTATGGGCAAACAGACATAAACTAGAAAAGGAATAAATGAAATATTATTTTAAAGAATACGAAAAGGGATATCAATTATTAAAAAAAAAGAACAAATCTATATGGGCTGAGTTATTTTCGGAGGAATTTTCTTTTGATAAGTTTGATATGCTCTCATTTATGGAACAAGCTTTACCATTGATTTCAATTAAGAATAAACATAAAAGAGCTTTGGAATATGGTTGTGGTACTGGTGCAGGAGCATACTATTTAGAGCAAAATGGATTTATTGTTGATGCCATTGATATCTCTCCTACCGCTATAGAGCTGGCTAAAGAAATTGCAAATCAAAGAGAGTCAAAAGTTAATTATATTTTAGGCGATGTTTGCAATTCATCATTGAAAAATATAAATTATGATTTAATTGTTGATAATTATTGTTTGCAGGGTATTGTAACAGATGATGATAGAAAACGGCTTTTTTCATTTATTCATTCAAATCTTTCAAGCATAGGATATTATCTTATAGGTTCTGTGATTTTTAAAGAAGATCGAGTTTACGAAGATTGCTATTTTGATGAAGAAAGCGGGAAATGTTATGTAGAAATAATCGATAAGTTAAACGAGTATGAAGATAAAATTCAGATCAATAATAAATATTACATTCCGGAGCGAAAACATCCAAAACCAGAAAATTTGAAATTAGAAGTTGGAAAGTGCTGATTTCAATGTAATATTTCAAGATAATGGAAATTTGATCTGCAGAAAAACTAAAAAATTGTGAAAATCGCAAATTACTTTACGACGAGTTGTATTGCCCATAACAAGCGTGTCGTCTGTAGGGCTGGTCAGTTTGTTTTTGGAGTGATTACTCCGATCCCGGCATACACATAAAACATTAGCGGCAACCTATGAGGTAAAATGAAAAAGTATTTTTTTACATTAATTTTTGTTATTATAGCATTTAATAAGTTATTTTCTGTCAATTTTAATATGAGAATGACAACTGGAACTAGTTTTTTCAAAAGGGACAATATCTCGTATAATCCAGGATTCAATTTATCAACAGGATTAGATTGCAAAATTTATAATAACTTATTTATTGAATATAGAATTGATTTTAGCTATTTTAGTGTACATAAACCCAATAAATTTTATCCATATACAATTAACACTATTCCATTCGAAGCCAAATCAATGACCTCCAGTCGAACTGGAGGTTTGAAATATGTGAACCGCTGAAAGCG
>JAIORE010000033.1 GCA_021108315.1 Candidatus Cloacimonadota bacterium | reverse complement strand
CTATTATTACAGCAGATATAGTCAATATATTTTACATTATACTACAAACACACCCTTTTATATTGATACTTTGGAGGAAATAAAGAAACGCATTAGAGACGCTCAAACAAAAGCTATTTTGTCAGTAAATTCAGAAATGATAAATATGTATTGGGATATAGGGGAACTTATCTACAATAGACAAAAACGAGAAGGTTGGGGTGCTAAAACGATATGTAAATTATCAAAAGATATTCATAATGAAATTCCTGAGATTAAAGGTTTCTCAGAAAGAAATATCAAATTTATGGTTCAATTATACAAAGTATATGTTGTAGAATATTCAATTGGGAAACAGCCTGTTTCCCAATTAGAAAAAAGGAAACAGATTGTTTCCCAAATTCCTTGGGGACATAATATTTTAATTATGCAACGAATTAAAGATATGACAGTTAGATTTTGGTATATGGGGCAGATTATAAAGAATGGTTGGAATCGAGATACTCTTTCATCAATGATAAAAAGTGAATTGCATAAAAGACAGGGAAAATTAAATCATAATTTCGATTTAACTTTGCCCAAACCACAATCAAACTTAGTGAAACAAACTTTAAAAGATCCATATATTTTTGACTTTATCACTCTTTCTGATCCTTTTCAAGAGCGAGAGTTAGAAACTGAATTAGTAAAATATTTAGAACAATTTCTAATCGAATTGGGAGCAGGTTTTGCTTTTTTAGGGAGACAATATAAACTTACAATTGCAGAGCAGGATTTCTATCTTGATTTATTTTTCTATCATATAAAACTTAGATGTTTTGTTGTTGTGGAGTTAAAGAAAGGAAAATTTAAACCTGAATATGCTGGTAAAATGAATTTTTATTGTTCCGCAGTAGATGATATAATAAAACAATCTACAGATCAGCCAACAATAGGACTTATCTTGTGTGAATCAAAAAATAGAATATTTGCTGAATACTCTCTAAAAGATTTAAATAAACCAATAGGTATTTCTGAATATGAATTAACAAAATTATTACCTGACAATTTAAAATCCAGTTTACCAAGTATAAAGGAAATTGAAACAGAATTGATTAGATTAAATAAGACAAAGAAGGAATGATAATAAATTGAAAAAGGGGACTAATATCTATAAGATAATTGTGCATAACATTGTGCTCCAAGTTCAGATTGAAAGAAGAGCAAGGAGAACTTGGCAGCACTCGCTCATTTGTCAACATGTCGCTCCACTCCATGTTGACAAACGGCGGTGTGCCACTAAAAAAAGACGAGCAGCGGAGTGAATCGACACATCGACTAACACTGCGTCCACGGGGACTCGCAATTCTGCACCTCTTTGACCTTGAAATGCTCGTC
>JAIORE010000394.1 GCA_021108315.1 Candidatus Cloacimonadota bacterium | reverse complement strand
TATAAAAAATAGGCAAAAATCTCTTACGGGAGAGATGGGTTTAAAATGGCATTTTTATAAAGTGTTACCTACTTTTAAGGGTTTATGAAAGATGCCGATTTATCATATCTTTTTGTAGGTAATTTAGCTGACAAAGTTGTTAAAAAAAGACTCAAAAATATAATCATTAGCTTTAAATTGAAACGCGTCATTGTAACTCCTTTATTTTTTTATTGGCTTCCATCTAAATTATAATCATAAGGTTTTTCAAGAGCATCTTGGAAATTTTCCATTGTCTCAGGTACTTTACTTCCAATTCCAAGTGATTCTGTAACCCAATCAAGAAATTTTCCTATTGTTTTGTTATAAACGAAATTCATCATCTTATTCTTTATGAACTTTGGTTTAGCTTTATTTTTAATCATCTGTTTTGCAATAAAAGTTGGAATATTCACTGTAAAAACTTTAGAAACTGACTTTTGATATTTGTGTATTGCTTTTAATCTATTATTATATGTTTTCATACGTTCTTTGTAGTCTTTGGAATTATAACAATCGAGCTTACCAAGTTCATAACCTAAATGTGCATTATAATATTCTCTTGCACTGAAAGGTATACCTGATCCTTGTACAAGTGCGTAAAATACTGCTTGATCTCCTACATTTTTTGGGTCCATATTATCAAGAAAGTTAGCATAATTAGGATAATATTCTTTATAAGATAAATATATGATTTGTTGGGCATTGATACCTGCTTCTGTTTCTTTACCATCTGGATCCACAAAATTAACAGGATTATTCGCACAATACACATACGGACTAAAAAATTCATCTACAGGATCAACTGTCATCCATCTACCAAGCTGCGGATCATAATAACGTGCTCCATAATAGTACCAGTTGAAATTAAAATCATCTTCCAGTTCTTTACTGTTTTAGAGGAATTTGTTGTCATCATTCGCTGTGTTTAAACCTGAAAGACGCATCCCGAAAGGATAATAATGGTCTTCTTGTACTACTTCAGCAACTCCACTTGTACTTTCTATATAACTAACTCGTACATTACCAAGATGGTCTTTGAGGTCATAAATATTATAAAAACTACCATCTGTTCTGGTTTTTATTCTTCCTTCGGAAGTAGTAATGAAATCCAGTTTTGTATCTTCATCAATATTTTTTCTATATACAAAGCCACCTACATAATCTTTGAAATATGTCATATTATAACTTTCATAAACTGTTTTACGTAATTTAGCTCCACCTGCGGAGTATGTCCATTCAATACGTCTTCCATCTCCGTAATCCACTACCACTGGTAAATTTAGGTGGTTGTAACTATAGATGTTCGCAGATGAATTGATACTCTTTAATCATAATTATCTTGAATCCAATTTTAAAT
>JAIORE010000056.1 GCA_021108315.1 Candidatus Cloacimonadota bacterium | reverse complement strand
AATTCATCACCATAACCTGTACCTATTGAATTTGTTGCATAGGCACGATAATAATAGGTGGTAGAACTGGATAAATTGGTTAAATCGGAAATGAAAGTTCCTGATCCGGTGCCATTTTCTGTAAAATTATCTAAAAGAGTAGGATTGGCAGATGTACTCCAGCAAACTCCCCGAGTAGTTATTGCAGTCTGTCCCGAATCAAGTATTTCTCCACCGGAAGATGCTGTATGTCCTGTAATTGAAGAGGCTATAGTAGTAACCAGAACCGGAGCAAGATTATTACCGGTAAAAAACGGGTACCCCAAATTATCAAATCCATTCATCGTCCATATATCCACGGTACCATTGGCAGTTTCATATACAAAATCCCAGCTGACATCAGTGAATGTACTCTGGGTTATCATCTCGCTGGTAGTTTTTCCTGATCCACCGGCACTGGTACTCTGCCCACTGGTTTCTGTATCCCAAAAAGATGCTGTTACTGTTCCATAATTAATACTTACTAAGCCGCCTAAATCGGCATCTCCGCTCACGTTGCCGGTACTAAAGCAATTGACAATTGTACAGCCACTCTCATTAACTCCCAGCAAACCGGCGATAAATTCGTTCCCATCCACATTACCGGTGCTGAAACAATTTGTTACCGAGCAATCTTGAAAAGTATCTCCTACCAAACCACCGACATACAAATCTCCACTCACATTTCCTGTGCTGTAACTGTTACTTATCGGAGAGGAATCTTGATTATATCCCACCAAACCACCAGTACAGTTCCCACCATCAACACTTCCTGTGCTGTAGCAATCAGAGATAGGAGAATTATCATTTTCTCCCACCAAACCACCGACATATTCGTTCCCATTCACATTACCGGTGCTGTAGCTGTAATTTACTGAAGAATAATAAGTACTTCCTACCAAACCACCGATAGAAACTTCTCCACTCACGCTGCCGGTGCTGGAGCAATTATTTACCGAAGATTCAGAATTATCTCCCACTAATGCCCCAACATATTCATCTCCGGTAATATTTACACTTGTTAATCCCAGATCGTAAATATCAGCAGAATCAATAGAGCCAAATAATCCAACATTATCGGAAGAAGGTCTATTTATAAAAAGTCCGTCAATTGAATATCCCTGTCCATCATAATCACCGGAGAAGTAATTAGATGAATTGCCAATAGGTGCAAATCCCGCTCCACTGTTCCAATTTTGGGTATCTGTGGCATCAATATTTGCGGTTTGAATAAAATATGAATCCCAATAAACAGAGTGTTCGCTTAAGAAACGAAGTTCATCAAGATTGGAAACCTGATAAGGAACAGCTTCTGTTCCTGAGCCGGAAAACAAAGGAGTAGTGATAAAGGAATATTCTTCTCCATA
>JAIORE010000001.1 GCA_021108315.1 Candidatus Cloacimonadota bacterium | reverse complement strand
CTATTATTACAGCAGATATAGTCAATATATTTTACATTATACTACAAACACACCCCTCTTGCTTTTGTTGAAATATTTTTTGAGTTAGTAATATAGACTTTTCTTTGTGAATCTAAGTCATTGATAGAAAATATACTTATAAAGTCACCCATAATTTTATTTGCTCTTGTACCAGAAAGATGTTGTTCAAAATCTTTTGAGATTAAATCAAATCTATCAATTCTACCGAATTGCAGAGGGAATTCTAAAAATAGATTTAAATAACAATCACTATCAACATAAAAAATTAAATAAAGAATATAAAAAATCTCTGGTGAATGATCAAAAGTTGTCAAACCAGCCGTTATTTCTTTCCATATTTTTGTTAAAAATACCATATTATTGTATGCGACCCACATATTTTTCAAACAAGAATAATCATAACCGTCTTCATATTTAATCTTATCTAAAAATGAAATCAAAGTAGAAATTCCACTACTCATCTCATTTGTTAATTCTGCTCTAAGAAATTTATTTTTATATTCATAAGATTTTGCCTCATCTGTTATTATGAGCATAACAATTATTAAAACTATCTCTTTAAAGCATATATTCTGATTTTCAGACACTCCAACAACCCAATCATTTTTAATATTTAATACATTCTGGAAAGTTTTTATATCATCATTCAAAAAAGCAATCCGTAAAATAGAAGACCATTCCCGAATATAAAAATTATTTATTTGTTTAGGATTGATTTTGTTTTTATCTTTACTGAATGTTGAAATAAGAGATGATGTTATATTATTTAATCTACTGATAGATTTTTTGAATACATCATTTCTGTCAGTAACAGATAAAGAAGAATTTGAGTAAATTATTTCAAAAAAGTATGAAATCGTTTGATTTAGGTTATCATCTTTAAATTCAAATAACTTTGCTTGTTCAACAAGAAATTCCAATAAAGGTATTTCGGCAATCAATTCTCTATATGTTCTAAAGTCATTGGGATATATTCCTTTATATGTTGTTTCAATCAATTTGTCTAAGACAGGATCAGGATAAAAGTAATCATACATAGTTTGTTTTTCTTTATATGAATTTCGCTCAGAGTATTTTGAATGTATCTTTTCTATTAAACTAATTGCTTTTTTGAATTCTCTTTCTTCTAATAAAACGGATATAGAATTCAAGAAAATTGAGAAAAATTCTTCAATTGTTGGAGAAATACTTGGTCTTAAGCTCAAATCAACTGCTTTTGAAAAAATTATAATTGTTCTATTCAGTAATTTACTGTAATTATTCCAATTCTTGCTTAGAATATTAAACTCTCTACTACTACAAATATAGGCATAACGGGCGGCGTGCCACGTCATCTCGCCATGAGCATTTGATTTCGGTATTTCCGTAATCAA
>JAIORE010000244.1 GCA_021108315.1 Candidatus Cloacimonadota bacterium | reverse complement strand
AAAATTATAAGTAAAAAAAGAAAAAAAGAATTTTGTCTTGAGACTTTGAAATAAATTTTAATAACAAATTTATGATATTTGATGAAAATGTGACTTGGTCACCTATAATTTACGCTATCAAATATTTAACCCCAGAGAACAAACAATAATTACAAATTATAAATTTTAAATGATAAATGCTTAGCGATCTTTGCGTGAACTCTTTTTTTTAAAGACAACTTGTTGGTAAGTTTTGTTCCGTAAGCGGCTAATAATTCAATACAATTAATAATTTTTTACAATATGCTTAATCATTCTCCCACAGAAGTTTAGTATCAATCTTTTAATGTTGTAAAATATAGCAAAAATAGTGCCATTAAAAATCTATTATATTTTTTGTTGAAATAATAGCTCTATTTTAAATTTATATATATTCAATAATATCTCGCTAAATGTATCCATCAAGGGAGTTTACTCATTTTATTGATTTCCAAATTATAAATCAAATTTAGGAAAAAGTTAAATTCACTTTTCTTTTTCCTGTATTAAAATATAAATTATACATCCTCATAAAAGCGTATATCAGCGAAATTATCACCATTATCTTCGATCTTTTAAAGTTACTTAGTTCTTGTTTTAATATACAAAAATAAATTCCGGGAGAAAAAAACAAACGAGTAAATTCTTCGATTTGTTTTGAATTTAAATTTCTGCTTTGTAATTTGATATTTCATTTCGGTTTCCCTTTTTGTTCCTGCCGGTAGAACAATTATTTCTAATGAATGACCTTTGAATTAATATGTAAAATACTCATTGTTACTATCGGCAAAAACATCTCTGGAGGGAGAGAAAGTTTCATATTAACATCTTATTTTATCAATAGCATTCGCTTTGTTATAAGGGATTCGTGATTGATTTTAAGATTACAAAAATAAATTCCGGAAGAAACGCTATTTCCTTGTTCATCTTTTCCATTCCAGACCGCTTCGTTAATTCCTAATTTCTCCCGAATGCTTTCGGGACTAATTTCTAATTTCTTTATCTTCTGTCCTTTGATATTATATATTTCCAATTTAATTTGTTCGTTTTTAAAATCTCGAGTCGGGTTTTGCTCCAAAACTCGACTCGAGATTTTAAAGGAAATAGTTACAGAAGGATTAAACGGATTGGGATAAGCTGTCATTTGAATTTTATCTTGTTGAATGATTATATTTTCATTAATTGAAGATGGTATCAAATCAATTCCCTGAATCCAATTTCCATTATTGATTGTTCCGGTATTTTCAAATGAAGTAATGTCTGAAAGAAAATTGCCAGTTGCTTCTTGCATTTCCCAACAGAGAACCAAGTTATCTTCATTACCGGAAAGATGATTGAACATCATTCCCATAATCTCCGAGCCATTTTTTGCCTGATTCCAAAGTCTCACTTCATCAATGAT
>JAIORE010000234.1 GCA_021108315.1 Candidatus Cloacimonadota bacterium | reverse complement strand
AACAACTATTAAATTTATATGGAATATCTGGAAACCTGTCTCTACTCTACTGGTTAGTTTTTTGTTATTTTTATTCGGTATAAAAATTTAAAGGAAATTATTTATCATTATGGAAAAAGTAAATATTCTGATAATTGGTGCTGGAGTTGTCGGTCTTAGCATCGGAAAATATCTTTCTGAAAAGTTTGAAGATGTTATTGTTGTGGATAAAGAAGATTCGTTTGGCAGACATACAAGCAGTCGAAATAGTGAAGTGATTCATTCGGGAATCTATTATCCGCAAAATACTCTGAAAGCAAAAATGTGTGTAGAAGGAAATCATCTATTATACGAATTTTGTGAGAGAAATAGCATTCCTTTTCGAAAAACAGGTAAATTAGTTGTTGCAACCAACGAAGCTGAATATTTATATTTAGATGAACTCAAAATAAATGGTGAAAGAAATCATGTTGATAACTTGAAAATAATCTATCAAGATGAAATAAAAGAACTCGAGCCACTCGTAATTGCTGAGAAAGCCCTATTTGTACCTTCCACAGGAATTATTGATACTCATAAACTTATGTACAAACTCGCAAATCAGATTGAAGAAAATGATGGGTTTGTAATTTATGAAATGGAAGTTATTGAGATTGAATATAGTAATGGAAAATATCTCGTAAAATTTTCTAATGGTGAAGAATTTCAAGCAAATATTGTAATAAATTCTGCTGGAATTTATTGTGAAAGCATTGCTAAGATATTGAAATTAGACACAATTAGGCACAATATAAAAATTCACTGGTGCAAAGGTGAATATTACAAAACTTCTAAATTAAAAAATATCAAACATTTAATCTATCCGGTTCCCGATCAAAACGGAATTTTTCTGGGAATACACCTTACTGTGAATCTAAATAATGATGTTAGATTTGGTCCAAATGCTTTTTATATTGATGAGATAAATTACAGATTTGATGAAAGTTTTGAAGATGAATTCTATAAAGCAATAATGAATTATTTACCCTTAGAAGAAGGTGATTTACATCCCGATGATTGTGGAATTAGAGCAAAATTGCAAGGTCAGAATGATGAATTTAGAGATTTTTATATAAAAGAAGAATCCATTAAAGGATTGCCTAACTTTATTAATTTGATGGGAATAGAATCTCCGGGTCTTACTTCCTGTTTGGCAATTGGAAAATATGTGAAAGATATTTTAAATTGAAGATTTGAAATTAAATATTTCGCAATTCTTTCTCTGTGCTCTCCGGTGCGTCACGAGGTGTTGTATAGTCAGCTGGTGTAAATCCAGTCCGACTGATTTTCCGTTCGGTCGGAAGTGAAAAAGATGGCTACTTCTCAGTAATGAGATGGTCAAAGCTCTTTGAATTGGTAAGTAAGCCGTAGCGAAAGCGAACAGGTTTAGCTTCGTTAAACTATTGCAAT
>JAIORE010000100.1 GCA_021108315.1 Candidatus Cloacimonadota bacterium | reverse complement strand
TTTAAATCTATATTTATAATAAAATAGTATTAAAATGAAAATTTACAAGTATCAATTCATCTGCGAACATCTATAATCAGGAAATATACAAAACTGATCATTATTCTTTCAAAATTGATGAAGTCAAATATAAAGATAGGCTCTCACAAACTAAATTCTTCCTAATCACAGATAAAGGGAAAATCTTTTATGAAGAGCATGACTACTATATGAAAAAATTCTATCATCAAAAAAAAGATAATATGAATCCTATGGGAAGTTTTGATCATAGAAAGATTGACCAGTGGTTTTATACTCCTTTTGGTGCCGTAAAAAGACTATTTAGGTTTTATCAAATTAAAATATACAATCCAATTATTTTTGAATGTGGTGAATTAAAAGGAATCATTTTAGAATTAGATCATGGAAAAAAAGCTTTAATCATTACAAAAAAAGGGAAGAAACACTATCTTGAAATTGAACTACATGGTCAATTTTGTTTTGATAAAATTATAGATATTCTCGAAACTATATCCTATGATTTGTAAATTATGAGCTTATAGAAAACCAGCTTCAAATAAATTAATTGCATCTACTGTTAAGTCTAACTTCAAATGGCATATGTGTATCACAAACCAGCATACGTCATATTTGGCTCAGACAACTTTTAACCAAGAATATTAATTAAATAAAAAAGCCCAATCATTTGATCGGGCTTTTTTCAAAATTATAGCTAATTCTATAAATCAAACCATCCATCATAGCTGTCAGTATTTTTAGGTGTAACACGAATATGATATTGTCTTCCCCAAAGTTTCATTTGTGTTTTCGCATATTCCATTGCATTTTCGTTAAAGACTTCTCCACCTTCTAATGATTCAATGTAATAATAAGTCCAAACACCATTTTGCATCCAAGATTCACCATCATAAGAATATGATCTGTCGGAAGCAGTGGCAACTATCATTCCTGTTTCAATATTATCATGAAAATCTCCAATTTCGCAAGCATCAAGGGCAACCATTTTTTTAGTGCAATTTGCTAGGCTAACATACTCCATTATAAAATCGTGTGTAATATAATACAAATCAGCAGATATAATACAAGAACCATTTTGTCCGTACATCGCACCATGACCTGAATAAATAAAGGCAATTTCATCGCCAGGAGAAGCTGAATTCATCAACCACTCTAATCCACTTACAATATTATTTGCATTTGCTTGTAAATCTACATCCATTTGAACTGTAAAACCTTCTCCGAGAAGATAACTTTTCCAATCTTGAGCATCGTCATCGCAATATTGAAGATCGTTTTGAGTTCCTTCATAATTTGAAATTCCGATAATATATGATTCTGTTGATTAATAAAAGAAGGCATATATAAGCATTAACCTCTTAATATATTATGCATTTAACTTTAATAAAAAGCTTGACAAATAATCTATATT
>JAIORE010000109.1 GCA_021108315.1 Candidatus Cloacimonadota bacterium | reverse complement strand
TGAATCTACGGCAAATTCGGGCGAGAATTCTACCAAGTTATTTTTTACCGAGCCCTTATGACTGAAGAAGAGAATATAACCAATCTGAATAATCCCCATGACAAGCTCTTTCGGGAGACTTGGAGTAATCTGGAAAATGTCCGCGGTTTTTTACGGTATTACCTGCCTGCGGATGTTTCAAGGATAATGGATTTTGAAAGCCTTGAAATCACGAAGGACTCTTTTGTGGAAAAAGAGCTTGCAGAATATTTTTCAGATATGCTTTACAAGGTGAAACTGTCAGATGCTTCCGGATATGTGTATGTTCTTTTTGAGCATAAGAGTTATTATGAAAAATATGTTCACCTTCAACTTCTTGAATATATGGTGAAAATATGGCGACTCTGTTTAAAACAGGATAAAAAGGCATCGTTGCCCGTGGTAATTCCGTTGTTGCTTTGTCATGGAAGACGTTCCTGGCCGAAAGAGAATACACGTTTTTCTTCCATATTGTCAGGACCAGTGGAACAACTGGCAGACTATATTCCTGATTTCAGTTGCGCGCTTTATGATCTGACCCGGTTTTCCGACCATGAGATCAAAGGGACAGTCATGGCTAGAGTAGCGATGC
Source organism: Candidatus Cloacimonadota bacterium (assembly GCA_021108315.1). Taxonomy (GTDB): domain Bacteria; phylum Cloacimonadota; class Cloacimonadia; order Cloacimonadales; family TCS61; genus JAIORE01. Next base: position 838 of record JAIORE010000109.1, on the reverse strand, counting down.
TGCTGTTCAAGTATATTTCTGATCCGAATCTGATGGAAAAACTGCCAGGCATAATATCGCTGATGCGGGAGTTGATGGAAAAAAAGACCGGTCTGCAATATCTGGAGACAGTGTTGCGTTATTTGTTTAGTACTGTTGATGGTGTATCCACAGAAAAGATCAAGGAAATTGTCGGTCAGGCGCTTTCCGACAGAGAGGGGAATTTTATCATGACACTGGCAGAAAAGCTTCGTATGGAAGGTGAAATTAAAGGTAAAAAAGAAGGGTTGATGAAAGGGTTGAAGCAGGCAATTGAATTGGGCATGAGCCTTAAGTTTCCGGATAAGGTTTATGCAGTAATGTCCGGGATTAATAAAATTAATGACACCAATGTGCTTGAAAAAATTAAGGATGCTATCAAAACCGCAAAGGATGATTCGGAAATTATGGCATTGCTTAATTAATTATGAATTTCTTCGGGATTAATTCTTGTGGGATTTGGATTTAATTCCTTTGGAATCTTGGACGAATCCCTTTGGGATGGATGGCTCCGCTGGATGAATAGGATGATTTGCTTTGCGATTGGGATGGATTCCTTCGGAATCAGGGATGAATAGCAAGACGGAGGTCAGAGGTCGATCCGCATATTATGCAGATTAGCGCAGATTAAATCCACAAATTAAAAAAAGGCGCCTGTTGAAATAATGGAGATAAATGCTGTGAAGAAAAAAGATTTTTTAGCGTTATTGGAAGAAATTATAGAGGCAGATAAAGACACCCTGAGTGGTAATGAATTTATTAATGACTCAACTTTCGGAGGAAAAAATTCATCCCCAGTCCCCCTTCAATTGAGGCATTG
>JAIORE010000376.1 GCA_021108315.1 Candidatus Cloacimonadota bacterium | reverse complement strand
TTTGAGGACAATATAATTTTATCTATGCGTCAAGTCAAGCTTGACTTGACACTAGTTTCAGATGGTAGAGCAGATTATCTAACAGCCGAAGGTATCATTCAAGCATGTCATAAGCGGGGAGCGGAGGAATTAGTACATCGTTTTTATAAAGATTTGCTAGTAAAAGAACAACTTCCCTTAAAAAAGTTTGGTATGAATCAAGCATATTATTACCTCTCTGTAATCTCTCACACGCTTTTTGAGAGCTATAAACGAGATGTTAGTTTTGATATAATTTCAGAAGTAAGTTATCCTAAAACTTTCCGCAGAAAAATGGTTGATTTTGCCGGTAAAGTTGTTTCACATTCTGATAAAACAACTTTGAAGGTAACAAAATTTATCTATAACGCATTAAATATTGGTGAATTATGGGTAAGATGTCATAATCCTATAATGATACTTTAAATTGACTACATTTATTTAGATATATCATAGTGTGAAATAAAATAATCGATTTTAATCGTGAACGGGATTATTGTGCTCAAAATCGGTGCTAAAATTGAAATTATTAAAATATATTTTCCAAAAGAAAAAAAATTCTAAAAAAAATCTTATTTTATTAAAAAATTTATTCAATCTCTAGCAAAATTTTTATTTCTAATGAAATTTTCATTTTTTTTCACAGCAATCGCTCAATTTTGGATTTAGTAATATTGCACATTTTTATGTTTTAGCATATCTCCTAAAAAACCAAAATTAACTATTTTACATATCGCCATATTAAGAATTAAGCGATAATATTTGTCCTGAAATTTATGTTTAGAAAAAGAACTCCTCAGATATTTTTGAAGCAACATAAATCCATAATCCAAGGAATTATTACTTGAATGTTAAATGAAATTGAAGTAACTCAAAAAGAGCAAGTAAAATTTTTACGATTTACCGAGAAATTACCAAAAATCCTGTCTATACAGAAACAAAAATTTATTCGAGATATGATGCGAGGAAGCCTTTCATTATCTTATGATAACCTGAGTTCGGGATAACACAAGTCAAAATTTCCCAACCATTTCAATTAATCACAGATTTTCACGGTAAAAAATAAACAGTAATAATCTTACGTATATAAAGTTTGTAGAAAACATTAACTTGCATTAAACAAGGAAGATAGATAACATTGGTTTATATTTTCTATTTTTTTTACTACTGCTCATAAATGACCCTGTTTATTAATACAATTTTTCAAAACATATTTTTCAGTTCAATACAGCAAAAATATGTTTTTGTAAGTCAAAATTTATAATTTTTTTGAAATTTTACTCAAAAAATTATCATTTTAACCAAATTTACAAAAAAAACAGAAATTAACCTATTTCGATGATTAATTTCTGCGAGCATGACCTGATTTTGGGCACTATTTGCCATATAATGTAAAAATCGTTTTACATTGCAAGCGATGGCTCCAAAAATTAAT
>JAIORE010000020.1 GCA_021108315.1 Candidatus Cloacimonadota bacterium | reverse complement strand
TCAAGTATGTCTTCATTAATTCGTTTGCCAATGTGCCAATATGTTAATGTCATCGCTGCATTAGCAGCATAAGCTAATTTTTGTTTGTTCTCTTCGATCAATGAAACCAAATCATTAATTAGTTTAGTATCTAAGATATCTTTCATAATTCACCATTTATAATTGCTTCAAATCCCATTTTTTCGAGGTGTGAGTTTACTTTGCTTTCCAAATCTTTTGCTTTTTGGTTAAGAGCAGGCAAAGGAGTTTCATATCTTTCAGCCAGTTCTTTTATGCGGTTTGTAAGGTGTTGGCTAATGTGGTCAATTTCACCTTTTACAGCGGTTTCAATGTTTTGCATCCATTTATCATCAACTACCAGTATTTTTATTTCTTCTTCATTTAAAGTTGGATATTTAGCATAGAGCTTTTCGTCTAACTCTTTCTCGGCAGTTTTTATCTTTTTATTGGTTTCTGTTTGTTGAGTTAGCAAATCCAAGTAGGTTTTCAAAATTTTCAATTCTTCTGTAGCATCTGATTCTAATTTCAGTTCTTTAATACGTTTTTGGATATTGGCTTTGTTCACCTTTTCCAATTCGGCAAAAGCACCTTCTTCTCCGCTGTGTTCTTCTTCGAGTTCGGTAAGTTTGGAAGCAATGTTTTCTTTGGTAGCATTAAGTTCTTCAATTGCTATTTTTTCTGTTTGGAAATAACGGTTTATTACTAATTCTTTGGGAATAAGGTCACAAGTCCAGCCTTTATCCACCTTTTTCTTGCTTTTGTTTTCTACAATAATTCTGTAAGTTTCCGCAAACCAGCCGTCAGCCGAAACAATATAGCAATCGTCTTGCATTGTTTCATTCCAATAGCTCAACAGATGTTGGTAAATGTCATATTTATCAATCAGAGGTTTATCAGCATATTGTTGTAATAGATTTTCAGCCAGTTGGTGAATTACATCTTTTGGGTGGTTTCCTGTTTGTAAATTTTTAAGAAAGTTTGTACTTTCAGTTTTCCAATTATTAAAAACGGTTTCCATATTTTTGCTGAAAGTTACAAATTCAGGATGTTCAAAAATGGTTTGTTTAATTTGTTCTTTCTCAATTTTCAGTTTGGAATATCCTTCTCGTTCACTCGATTGGAATAACGAGTTTTTCAGGTTTGGATATACTTTCCAAAAATCAGATAAAACTTCAACATCAGCATTGGGAATATCACCCAATAAATGAGCTTCAATATCCTGAATGTCTTCTGTTTCCAAACTGTCAATATAGCGTGGGATGTTCAGGTTAAATTCGTTTTCTTCAATTTCGGCTACGGAAACCATTCGGCTGTATCCTGCAATTTCTTGCTGAGCATTGAACACATCTGTAATCTTGCGAATATCTTGCTCACGAAGTCGGTTTTTGTTTCCGTCTTTGATAAATCCTTTTCCTGCATCAATCATAAAAACACCTTTGCGGTTGTTAGCATTTTCTTTATCAATCAGAATAATTG
>JAIORE010000052.1 GCA_021108315.1 Candidatus Cloacimonadota bacterium | reverse complement strand
CTCGCTTAATTATAATGGTTGGATCAAAAGCATTTTTCTTTTCAATCCGGTATTTAATAACTGGTTCATATTCCACATTACCATCTTCAATTACATAGCCGTCTGTGATTCCATTTGCTATTTTAATGATTCTGAATCCATCGTAACTCAGCATTATAACTCCCAAGCCTTGATCTTGTATTCATCTGCTTTAGGGTCTCGCTGGATTTCAGTTACTCGATATTGAATACCATCGATCTGGATTTTATCGAACAAGGTAATTGTATATTTTGAAAGGTTATCAACAATAGTTGTCAACTCCCAAGTCATACTGAAAAACTCTTCATAATACTCTGAAACTATACTTTTCAAAACTGAAACATCACCAAGCAAGGTGTCTAAAGTAGATACTTCAGGTATGGATCGATTAAGTCTTTTTCGTTTAAACTCTATAATATCTGCTGAATCAATTGTGACCAGATTGTTGGATGATTCGTTCTTATTAACCAGTTTAATAGTTCCGCTTGGAATTGAAACAATAGTGAGATTATGGAGCATCAAAGCGGCTTTCAGAACTTTCAATATTTCGGTAGCTTTTCCACCTAATTCATAAAAACCATTAGGATAGATATTGTATGGAATAGCATTTCCGGTAAATTCCAAAGATTTTGTTTCGGTAACATTCTGACTACCATTAACAGGTAGATCTTCCGGATTAATCACAAAGCTATAAATCCTACCTTCACTATCTAAAGTATCGTTCCCGATCCACGAAGTTGATTCATAATAAGAGGAACAAATTTCCAACCTCTCTGCTTCCATCAAATCATAATTATCCTCCTGATAAGTATTGGTTTGCTCATCAATATCAGTATCAGTAGCTTGGTGAAAACAGATATGGTTGTAAAATCTATACTTTCTACCGTAAATCTTATATTGACTGTAATTCCCCTGATGATGATCTTTATAAACAAGAAGTCTAAATTCCGGAGTATAAATATTGGTAATTAGAAAACCGGCTTCTACAACCAGTTCACCGTTCCAATTATCAAACTTGGACATAATATCTCGCCATTCAATTCTTAATATCTCAAGAGCAGTTTTTTGAATATTCAGAGCAGTCCAACCGGAGCTCCAAATATGGCTGAGTGTTATTCCCAAAGCGAGTTCTACTCCCTGAACCATATATCCAAAACAATAGCCCGGATGATAGCCCTGCATCAAAGCAAAGAGTATTTTTAACTCAGAAAATTTAGAAAGTAGCTTTATATAATCATAACAAGTAAATCTGACAATTTCCGTCTTTGCATTATAGCTGACAAAGGAAGTATCGATAATACCATGAAAAACAAGTGTGTTATTTTCATATAACCTGATAAAATATTGATGGCGTATAAAACAGGTGACCATTAACAGATTTATTTCAACAATTTGTTACGCAAGTATTACTTTATTATTTTGAAGAATATTATGCTAATGGGAAACTAAAAGATTTTTTAA
>JAIORE010000254.1 GCA_021108315.1 Candidatus Cloacimonadota bacterium | reverse complement strand
AACAACTATTAAATTTATATGGAATATCTGGAAACCTGTCTCTACTCTACTGGTTAGTTTTTTGTTTTTTTTGTTTGTCGCTAATTTTTTTAGTTAAATCAGGAGTTAAGATGATAGATTTCTCTGAAAAATTTCTTTATCATATTTGGGATGCCGGACATCTTCAAAATGAGCTAAAAACAGTTTCAGGTAAGAAATTAACAATCAAATATCATGGTCGCTGGAACACTGGTAAAGGACCGGATTTTATCAATTCAATACTAGAAATTGACGATCAGGTTTTACGTGGTGATGTAGAAATTCATCTGCGAACTTATGATTGGATTCAACATTCTCATCAAGAAGATTCTAATTTCAATAAAGTGATATTGCACGTCGTATTTCAACATAATAATAATTGTGAATATACAATAAAAGAAGATGGAACTCTCGCAGAAATACTTGAATTAAAAGATATTCTGGATATGAATATCACAAAGCTCTTACAGAAATATCCTGATACTTATCTAGAAAAAGAACACTTATGTGATTTCTTCAGTGGAATGGATGTTTCTCAAACTGAAAAAATTCTCCAATTTCTTGGAACAAGAAGAATTGATAAAAAGATTAGTAGATTCAAAGCAGAAACTGAGCTTATAGATTGGGAACAATTGCTTTTTCAAAGCTTATTTGAATCGCTTGGATACAGCAAAAATAAATTTCAGATGTGGCAGATTGCAACAGGAATTCCTTATAAAAAACTGCACGAATTTTATCGAAATGGGATGAGTTATGAAGAGATGATTTCAATTTGGTTAGGCTCCTCTTCCCTATTCGATCATTTACCAAAAACATTTTCACGAGATTTCATCTCAAAATGGAAAAACAAATATGCAGATCAAAATTATTTAACAAACTACTTTGAAATTAACTGGAATCTATTTCGCTTACGACCCAGTAACCATCCTGCTATTCGTTTAATTCAAATTTCTGATTTAATCTATTCCTCTTTTGAAACTTCTTTAGAAAAATATTTATTGAAAACTTTTTCTTTACCAAAAGATAATTTTGATTTGAAAACTTTTAAGAAAAAATATTATCAAATATTTGATTGCAATAGTGATATCATTTCCGATAAATACAAAATCGGTAAACAAAGATCAGATACAATTGCAGTGAATATTATTTTGCCATTGATGATAATTTTTGCTCAAAAAAATAGTTTTTTTCAATTGGAAAAAAGCATAAAAGAGATTTTATTTTCCTATTCTGGAAATCCTTCAAATGCAATTATCAAACATATGGAAACCGGAATGGAGTATTTTCAGAAAAAACTTATCAGAAAAAAAGCTATTTACCAGCAAGGTGTTTTTGAATTGTACCATAATTATTGCGAACATCATATCTGTGAAAATTGTAGTCGTTTGAAGAAAGAGATACTGGAAGAACTTTAGCCAGTAGAGTAGAGACAGGTTTCCAGATATTCCATATAAATTTAATAGTTGTTCT
>JAIORE010000016.1 GCA_021108315.1 Candidatus Cloacimonadota bacterium | reverse complement strand
TTTAAATCTATATTTATAATAAAATAGTATTAAAATGAAAATTTACAAGTATCAATTCATCTGCGAACATCTATACAATATATTATTTAAGGAACAACAAATCTATATTAACTTAGATGAAATTTGTTACTATATACTTTGGGCTTCGGTAAAAATCGGAGATGAATATTGTCAAATTATTATCAAAGAGTTACCCAAATTTTACAGTAGACAAGGTCAAACTCAATTTACAATAAAGCTGTATAACTCTCTTGTCTCTTTTGGTGTATTTCCAAAGGAGTATGTATATCTCATAAGGATGAAACAAAATAAAAAATATATAAAAAGTAATATTGATTCTTTAAAAAAAGTTTATAAAGCAAATATTTCTGATCCTTCAATTTTAAGATGGTGGGTAAATTACAAAATTGAAAAATATGGGATAGGAAATTATAATGACGAAAATTCTGCAAGAAATATTCTAAAAAAAGGAGTAAACTATACAAATTCTGCAGGGACATATCTTTATTGGGCAAAGCTGGAACTATCTCAAAACAACATTGGTGATTATAATACGGTAAACTCAGCAAAATGGATATTAAAACAAGGTATTGAAAAAACTCATCACCCTAGTTTTTATCTACGTCTTGCCGAATTAGAGGTAAAAGAAAACAACATTGGTGATTATAATACGGCATACTCAGCAAAATGGATATTAAAACAAGGTATTGAAAAAAATCATGCTTTAAGTTTTTATCTACGTCTTGCTGAATTAGAATTTTTACAAGACAATTTAGGAGACAGCAATTCCAAGTGGAGTGTAACTTATTTGATAGAAAAAGCGGTAAAGAAAGAATACCTTGGAACAGATGAAAATATAATAAAAGCAATAACTGAGATAAAAAAGAATAATATTGGTGACTTTACTGTAGAAAATTCAGCTAAATGGTATTTAATACAATCATTAAAAGATATAATAGCTAGTTATACTTTTCTTGCTGCAATAGAGTTACAAGTGGGGAATATTGGCAACGAGCAAACTGAATATAGTGTAAGATGGATTATAAAGAAAGCCTCAGATAGAATAAAATACTTCAGTTATGATAAAATATTTGAATAAAGTGTAAAAGCTCCTTGGTGAACTTGTATGAGCAAAAGAGAAAGCATGAAAAATCAACACTTTGTACAAGTAATGACAAGGAATGTATTAAAAATATCAAAATTCGTACCCCGTTCAAATTTCATCATGGATTGACTGGAGCGTACAAAGCATTCTATCATCATCTATTTAATTTTCAGGTAAAAGACTATTTAGAGTTAGTTGCTTTTTATATTTAATAGTTTTAATTTTGTAAACATAGGCATAACAAAAGTGTCAGTGCTCTGAATGAAAGAAAATATGAGAGAGCACCACACACTCTATCCATTTGCCAACATGTCGCTCCACTCCATGTTGGCAAACGTTCGGCGTGCCACTAAAAAAGACGAGTAAAACCGGAGTGAATCGACACGTC
>JAIORE010000196.1 GCA_021108315.1 Candidatus Cloacimonadota bacterium | reverse complement strand
GCTTTCTTCTACGGCAGAAATTGTTAAAACTGCACTTTTTGTTTTTAATTTTAGGTGAAACCAACAATTTAACATTTGAAAACATTTTGAAACTTTTTAGAAAAATCTGGTTGTTAAAGCGTTCTTTTTAGATTTGCTTCACCATTTAGTTTAATTTAGTTACGAAATTTTGGTAGAAATATTCATCTTTTAAGTTTTGGCTTTTTTTGTTCGATTTAAGGATTTATGCGGGGAAAAGCAGGAATTAGTAATTCAGATTTCCGTGAATTTTTTATTTGGATTTTCCTGTTAATTCCTACTGTGAAACATAATTTTTATTTTTTAGAAGCGTTAGACTTATGCTGAAAATTATTGTTTTTGTTTGCTTTTTAATTTCTCTAGCGTTTTCGTTCATTTTTTTCTTTATTTTTTTGATTTTCTGATTTAACCAAAAAATGAATTATTTCGTATTCTACTTTTTAAAACAATTTCAATTTTTCAATTTCGGGGAGTTAAATTTCTTTTTCTTACGGTAGGAAAACCAAATACACATAATGCCTGCTTCTGCTCTGCTCTTCTTTCCGAGCAGAGAGAAGTTTGTTATAGCCAATTCCACAAATCTACCATCCAGTTATTAAAAGATTTCTCGAAGCTTTTAGTCCACATTTTTGATAATTATTATAAGCTTGTGCAGCTCGCTCTCTAATTTTCTTATTGCTTTCATTTAGAACCCAACCATCTAAAGCCCACTTCAATGTGTAAGCTTCTGGAGCCATTAAACCAGTTGTCCAAACAAGAGGATTTGCTCCTGTTTGTTTTAGATTAAAAGCAAAGAATCTTTTACTTATGCAAGCTAATATTATAGCATCTCTCTTTTTTGTGTTATTTTGTTCAAAATTAATATCCAGATCGAAATCCATTAATCCATCGTGACCAATAGAAGAAACAAGATTTGAATTCCCACCGAAGTTAATTTTGAGAGAATCTATAATGATTGATGTTAAAAAATCTCCACTACTTGCTTTAAAAAAATAAATAATTGTCTGCTTTATTTCTGCTCCGTCATATGCATCCGCTAAAAGATAAACATTTGAAGTGCTATGTTTAAAAATTACTCTTTCTAAAATTACATTTTTAGGATTTTTTATTGTTTTAATTAATTTCCACTCTTTACTATTTTTAGAATATGTTTTAACTCCTCCCGCAAGCCCCCAATAAAGATTTCGTTTTGTATCTTTACCATTACCCATAAAAGCTGGAACTGGCACAATTCCTTGATTAACATTATCACAAAGTGCAACAAAAACGTGAACTGATCGAATATTTTCTGCTGATAATCCACCAAATATTAGCATTAGAATTATAACAAGTAATATGTTGATTTTCAAATACATTCCTTACACCAAATTGCCCAAACTTTTAAAATGACTGGAAACAATATTTTTGCTAGAATTTTTCTCACTTATATATTTTACCCCAACTTGAAAACTACTCTAATAATGGAAATAATAAGTATGTTTAGAGCAGAAAA
>JAIORE010000204.1 GCA_021108315.1 Candidatus Cloacimonadota bacterium | reverse complement strand
TAGTGGCACGCCGAACGTTAGCCAACATGGAGTGGAGCGACATGTTGGCTAATGTTCAGAGTGTGCTGTGCTCTTTCATATTTTCTCTCATTTAGAGCACTGACGCTTTTGTTACGTGCATTTAATTATTCACAAACAAAGCAATTACGACCAACGTTGCGATTGAAAACAGCGTCAAGTTTAACTAATTCAGAACCCTCGAATAATTCAATCACCAAAAAAGAAACAAACAAAATATAAGGCAAGATATAATGGATTAGTTTTTTAGGACAGGTCATTAAGGTGTAATTTGACAAAAAAAAGAGCAAAATTAGTTTTAAAAAAAGGAGGCTATTTTGAGTATTAGGAAAAATTACACCAGTAAATTTAAAAGCCGTGTTGCTTTGGCTGCTCTAAAAAATGACAAGACCATTTCTGAGCTATCTAGCAAATATTCGGTTCATCCAAATTTAATCAGAGTTTGGAAATCGAAATTATTAGCTGAATCTGAAGAGATATTTTCAGATAAGCGGAAAAGAAAAAAGGTAAAAGAGAAAAAATTAAAGGATGAATTATTCAAACAGATTGGCCAGCTAAAAGTAGAATTAGACTGGCTTAAAAAAAAATCTGGCATACTCGGTTAGAGAAAGAAAAATGTTCATTGAAAAAGCAAATAGCCTGATAAGCATAAGTCGCCAATGTGAATTACTTGGTATTTCTCAATCTTCAGCTTATTACACTCCAAGTATCAATAGATATGATTTACAATTGGAACGAGAAATTGATGAGATATATACAGATTGCCCATTCTATGGTTCTAGACGTATCAAAGCTACTCTATTTGAAAGAGGCTTTTTTGTTGGCAGAAGAAAGGTTCAATCTATAATGAGAAAATTAGGAATAGAAGCAATTTACCCTAAACCAAAATTGAGCAAGCAACATCCTTCACATAAGATTTATCCTTATTTGTTGAAAGGATTAGCAATAACCAAGCCTAATCAGGTCTGGAGCACTGATATAACTTACATCAGAATAAAGCATGGGTGGGTGTATCTTGTAGCAGTAATAGATTGGTATAGTAGGTTTGTTTTATCATGGAAACTGTCAAATACTCTCGATATGGAATTTTGTTTAACTGCTCTCAATAAAGCACTTTCAATTGGGAAACCGGATATTTTCAATTCTGATCAAGGTTCCCAGTTTACAAGTGAAAAATTCACTTCGGAATTAGAATCAAAACGGATCAAAATCAGTATGGATGGGCGAGGTAGAGCTTATGATAATATCTTTATTGAACGACTTTGGAGATCAGTAAAATATGAGGAAGTTTATCTTAATGAATATAATACGGTTAGTGATGCATATTCCGGACTTGCTAAATATTTTGAATTCTATAATGAAAGAAGATTGCATCAATCACTGGGATATATAGCACCAACAAAAATCCACTTTAATATCGTATCACAAAGTGCTTGACTTTATTATAGATGTTCGCAGATGAATTGATACTTGTAAATTTTCATTTTAATACTATTTTATTATAAATATAGATTTAAA
>JAIORE010000102.1 GCA_021108315.1 Candidatus Cloacimonadota bacterium | reverse complement strand
TTAGTGGCACGCCGAACGTTAGCCAACATGGAGTGGAGCGACATGTTGGCTAATGAGCGAGCAATGCCACGCTACCGCCGTGGATTGCTTTGTTAGGCACAATTCTTTTAGATCATCTCATCTAATGAGGACTTCGCAAATTCAAGTGAACCTTGAAAATCTATTTTTGTATCAATAACAATATTGAAATATTTTTTAGCCTTCTCAAAGTCGTTACTAATTTGATGACATTTACCAAGTAGATTATGCGCCCAAACTGACATTATGTCCTGCAAGCTACCACTATTTCCTAAAATGCATTTTTCAAAACTATCGATAGCATCGTTAATTTTATCTATTTTCATATAGACTTGACCCAAATCCAATAAACTTATTGAATCCTTTGGATTGTCTTTGATTTTTGCCAACAACCCTTTTTCAGCTTTTGAGAAATCTCCTGTTCTAAAGTAAAAAGATGCTAATTCTTTATCAATTCTGGTTTGTATGTAATATTCATTGTTAATCTCATCTCCGAAAAGATAAAAACCAGTATGAACAACATTTTCAGAAATATTTTTAAATTCAATTGAATTAGGAAAAGAAAACATTCCACCAGGTTGCATAGCATGGAAAGTTCTTGAAACATTTTCGTTTATGGAATTTATAACAACATTGCTACCTAAAAAAACAATTATACGATTTGGATATAAATTACCAAACAGATATTCTTTATCATTGCTTTTGGATTTAGTAAAATTTAACTTTGTTTCATTGAAATCTTGTGCCATTGAAGTGTCTACGGGAAGCCAACCATATGGAGGAATAAAAATCTCTGCCCAAACGTGTCCTGATTGATTTGGCCAATTGCAAGTTACTGCTCTGGAAGGAATTCCTATAGCCCTGCAAAGTGCAATAAATAAGTAACTGAATTCTACACAGTCACCTTTGAGATTTTTAAATGATATTTTTACTCCTCTATGTTCTAGATCTGGAAGTTCGTACTTCATATTGCTAATTATCCAGTAGAATATGCTTTTAGCATTAAGATAAGGATTAGATTCATTTCCAATAATTTCTTTAGCTTTTTGCAATATCTCTGGAGTTATCTCTATCCATTTTTCAGAGAGTGTATATCTTTTGAATAGCTCGGATGTTGTAATATAAGATTCGATTTTATCTAAATCAATACTATGTTCAACATCTTCTGCTAAAATTTCAAAATTATATTCAAATGTACACTTTTTACTATTTGTAAAATTATTATAACGCCAAAAAGCTACTTCATTGTCATTTACAGGTTCATTAATTATATCAGTAGCTTGAGGGTAAATTGATTCAATTTTTATTTTTTGTCCTTTATGATTTACAGGTAATGCTAGCCAAAACAGTATTTCAGGATTAGCTCCTGTTGTTTCAATATTTTCAATATGATAAATATATTTTCCTTTAATCCATTTGTTGCTTATATCGTTCATATTTAACTCCAAATTTAATCTAAATTATATTGTGCCTAACGTTCGGCGTGCCACGTCATCTCGCCATGAGCATTTGATTTCGGTATTTCCGTAATCATA
>JAIORE010000156.1 GCA_021108315.1 Candidatus Cloacimonadota bacterium | reverse complement strand
AGGCAACATATTTTTTAGAAATTTGTTAATGGTCACCTGTTTTATACGCCATCAAATAATTAGGAGGAATAACAATGAAAAAGAGTATTTTTATTGCAGTAACAATTGTATTAATTGCAGTTATTATTATTGCTTTTTTACAATTAGAGAAAAAAAACAAACAGTATATTATTGGAAGTATAATGCCATTATCTGGTGATGTTGCCACTTATGGTGTAGCAATAAAACAAGGAATTGAACTTGCTATTGAGCAAATAAATTATAACGGTGGTATAAATAATAAATTAATCTCTGTCATTTATGAAGATAGTAAAGCAGAGCCAAAAGAAGGAGTTACCGTTTTTGAAAAATTAATTTCAGTAAACAATGTTGATATAATAATTGGAGCAGTAGCTTCCAGTGTTACACTTGCTATTGCACCAATAGCGGAGAAATCTCAAACAATCCTTTTTTCTGCAGCCTCAAGTTCACCAAAGATTTCAAATGCAGGGGACTTCATATTTAGAAATTATCCCTCTGATGATTTAGAAGGAAAGATAGTTGCTGAATATGCTTATGATAATGGCTATGTCAATGCTGCAATTTTAACCATAAATAATGATTACGGTATTGGTTTAAATACAGTATTCGAGAAAGAATATATTGAGTTAGGAGGGAAAATAACATTAAATGACAAGTATAATGAAGGAGAAACTAATTTTTTCCCAATTTTAACAAAAATTCAGGAAAATGAGCCACAATGTATTTTTATTGTTGGTTACGGTAAAGATTTAGGTTTACTAGTAAAACAGGCAATAAATTTGGGTATTAAATCACAATTCTTTTCAACAGTAAATTTTTATGATGAAAGATCAATAACAAGTGGTGGTACCGCTGTAGAGGGTGTGATTTTTTCCTCACCAGTATTTGATTCTGAATCAGAAAATGAAAACATTCTAAAATTTGTAAAAACTTTCAAATCAAAGTTTGGGAAAAAACCTGATGTTTGGTCTGCACATTCTTATGATGCTACATTAATTATTGCAGACGCAATTAGTAGAACTGGAAACTTTAATGTTAATGAAATTAAAAATGAGATATATTTGATAAAAAACTTCAATGGTGTTTCAGGTTTAACTACTTTCGATAAAAATGGTGATGTTATGAAGGAAGCCAAATTTTTAACTGTAAAGAAGGGGAAATTTATTCCTTTGGAAATTAATAATGCCAAAACAAATTAAAAAAAAGAAACATGAAATAAAATTCAAACAATCTTTACTTAATTTTTTTTCATTAAGTAATATTGCTCAAATTACTATTTTTCTGCTTTATTTTATTGCTATTGTTTCTTTTTTAACTGGTATTTTTACTTCAGCAAATTGGTCAGAAGGTGAATTTTCTAGAGGTTTTATTTCTTCAAATATAATTTTACCATTTCTGGCAATATCACTTTCATTTGCTATACAGATTATATCTTTAGCTGTAAATAATGAAAAAATAAGAAAAATTGCAGTGCAACATTCGGAAGATATGGAAGATAAATCAAAGTTTCTTA
>JAIORE010000281.1 GCA_021108315.1 Candidatus Cloacimonadota bacterium | reverse complement strand
ATTTAAAATTGGATTCAAGATAATTATGATTAAAGAGTATCAATTCATCTGCGAAGATCTATAATCGCACAGGTCGGAACTTTTAAAAAGACCTGAATCTTCAATTCTACCATAAGGGATGATAAAAAAATCTCCTTCACCAAAATTAGGAGAAGGAGATCGGTTTGAGGAGAAAATTTCAAAAAAGAGCTAAGGCAGATAGGTATGTAATATCGTCTTAGCTCTCATCTTAGGAGCGGAGGCTCTTGCGAATCTTATTGAATCAAAAGCATGCGTCGTACAGTGGAATATGAATCTGTGTTCAATTTATAGAAATAAACACCGCTGGAAACAGAATTAATGTTATTATCTTTTCCATTCCATATTTCAGAATTGTATCCAGTTGGATAATTTCTGTTGTTCACGAGTGTTCTAACTTTTTGTCCTTTCATATTGAATACTTCGATTGAAACATTACCAGCTTCCTTCATATCAAAACCAATAGTAGTTTCTGGGTTAAAAGGATTTGGGTAGTTTTGATGAAGAACAGCATTCGGTATGCTTACAACTGTATTTGCTGAAGAATTTGGATGTCCAATATTAAGTGCTGCGTACATCAGCATTCCACCTTCATTGGCACCGTTACTTTGTTGGAAACTACCGTAGCTGTAATCATCCATAAAGAATAGGTGTAGCTTGGCATGATCAGGATCAATTACTTCTAATTGATCTGCCGGATAGACATAAGCTGGGATCATCCCATCAAGTTCTTCATAATAATTTTCATCATTAATATTTGCATTCAAAAAAGCTGGTTGAGACCAAGTGGTTCCATAATTTCTGGAAACAGCAATAGCAATTTGGGATTTTTCAGCCCAATCTTCGTATCCTGGTTCATCATAATAATTAAAATAAACATTTTCTGCATCCTGCCAAACAGCGATAACCCAGTTATCATTAATAGAAAGTTTAAAATTGCTTTCATAGAAAAAAGCGTCCTGAGCTTCTCCAAACCAAGACCAAGAAGGAACACTTGTTACAAATCCGACATAGCCATTTTCTGTATATTCATCAACTTCACCATCTTCATTTAAGTCCCAAGGAACCATTGGAATTCCATCATTAGGATCTGCTCCTTCGATATAAAGATCAACTATATGAACGTTCAATTCTTCATTTATTATTTCAAAATTGTATATCTTGGGATAGAACAAATCAGGATAATAATAACTAGTGTCAAGTCAAGCATCAAATGACGTATTACTCGATCAGATTTTGGCTTATTAGTGCGATTCCAATCAAGAATTGGAAACAAGAATACGCTTGACTTGACACTGGTTCCTATATTACTTACAGAATTTAATCCATAACCTCCCATAGCTACAATTTTTGTGTTATTATCAACAAAAAAAGCATTGAAATGTCCACCATCACCATTTGGACAAGAAAACATCTCTTCAGGTTCTTCTGTTTCTTCATTAATAAAATAAGGTGTTCCATCTTCATTTAGAGGGTTTTCCACATCATATCTTGCATTAGCTTCCAGATAGGGTGTAATACAAAAAAGTAATAATCATAAGCAATAGATTAAATTTAAAAATAAC
>JAIORE010000125.1 GCA_021108315.1 Candidatus Cloacimonadota bacterium | reverse complement strand
CGTTATGGTTAATGATAATTTCTTCTGACTGCAAAATATGTGCCGAACGGTATTGGTGTGGGAATAAAAAATCCAAAAAAATAATACGCCGTTCACGGTGTTTTAACAAAGGATAGAATTCATGAAAATAATTATTTCCCTAATATTTATAACAATTCTTCTTTTCTCTTGTTCAGAGAAAATAAATGAGGAAGAGATAAAACAACCACCAGTAATTATTGATCCATATCATTATGATACCGGAGTTTTGAAATCCGGACAAACACTGGCTAATGCTCTTATTGAGATGAATGTCGAGAATACGGAAGTTTATAAAATTGTGAATAAACTCAATAATGTTTATGATCTCAGAAAATCTCATCCGGCAGATAGCTTTGTTGTGAAATACGATTCGTTAAATATAATTCAAGAATTCATCTACATTCCGAATAAGATAAAAACATATCGAGTATTACTTGATTCCACAAATAATTATTACACTATCGTTGATACTTTGAAAACTGAAAAAGTGATAAATACCTGCGAAGGTGAAATTGTTTATTCTCTCTGGCAAGCAGTGATTGATTCCGGCGAAAGCGGTGCAATCGCAATGATGTTAAGTGAGATATTTCAGTGGGATATAGATTTTAATATTGATCCGAAAAAAGGTGATAAATTCAAAATTATCTATGAACAATACAATAATTCCAATGGGAAATTCGTGAAATATGGGAATATCTTGGCTGCAAATTATCAAAGTAAATCTTATGATAAAATTGCCTATCGCTTTAAAAACAAATCAGGATTTTCAAAATATTATGATTCCAAAGGAAAAGCTTTTCAGAAAGCCTTTTTGAGAACTCCTTTGAATTTTACAAGAATTACTTCACCATTCGGCAAAAGAGTACATCCGATTACCAGAAAAGTTAGGTTTCATAACGGGGTAGATTTTGCAGCCCATTATGGAACTCCTGTAGAAAGTGTTGCAGACGGTACTGTGATTCACGCCAGCTGGAAAGGTGGACATCCTACTGTGAATGGCAGAAAAGGTGGTTACGGAAAGACAGTCATAATTCGTCATACCAACGGTTATAAAACTTTATATGGTCATTTGAGTAATTATGGAAAATACAAGGTTGGTTCAAGAGTAAAGCAGCATAATGTAATCGGTTATGTAGGTTCTACCGGACTTTCTACCGGAAATCATCTTCATTATACAGTATATAAAAATGGGAAAGCTATCAATCCTATGAAAATCAAGAATGTTTCGGGACCTCCTGTACCAAAAGTGGAAATGGCAAGTTTCAAAATAAAAGTGAAAGAATATCAAAGCTTATTAGAACGAGAAAGTCAGAAATACTATTCTCCTGTGAGTGAATATTTTGAGTTTATGGATGAAAAGCAAAAATGAAACCACAAGCCGACCGTAGGAAGACCTGCGAAGCTCATTAACCTACCTTTCGCATTTCAAAAAAGAATCAGCTCTACGAGAGGGTTTGAGAGTTCAGGCACTACATCAACTATGCAACGAGTTTAAATTTTAATTTTATGTATGGGTAGATTTCTCCAATCAATATCTAAATTTTCAAAAATTAATTTATGGACGGA
>JAIORE010000002.1 GCA_021108315.1 Candidatus Cloacimonadota bacterium | reverse complement strand
TTTTGCTTTATTTTTAAATATTCGTAAAAGTGTAACCAACTCTATGAAAGATGCCGATAAATTGTTATCTAAAGCTGTGATAAATTACGAATTTCATAATATTGAAAAATCTAGTACATACTTTAAGAAAGCATTATCAATTAAAAATATTGATCAAATTTTTAGTAGTATATGTTTATTTGCTTTATCAAAGAATTATTATTTAACTTGTCAATATAAGAAAGCACTTCATTCAATAAATGAGTCTATAAATTTATTAGCTAATCAAGATTTTCCTCTTGAAAATATACAAAGAAATAAAAGCCTTCTTTTTAAAGTTAAGATTTTAGAAAAACTTGAAGAAGAAAAAGCTGATATTGTTTTTGAATCAATAAAAAGTAAAGATTTACTAGAATCTTGGGAAAGTTATAAAATTAGAATCCAACTTTTTTTATCTCGCGGTGATACTCTTAAAGCAATGAAAGATATTAATTATGTAGCTTCAAAAAAGAAAACAATTTCTATCTACTATCCTTTATCTATCTATTATTATGAAAAGAATCTTTTAGATAAAGGAATTGCAATTCTTAATACTGCTATTAACATTGGCTTGAACGAGGAATTTAGTAAAGGTTCAAGGTTTGCAGATGATTTTACAAACTTATATCTTCTTCTATCATTAATCTATTATGATAAAAACGATAATTATAACGCAATTACAAATTTTCAAAAAGCACTTGAAGTAAGTGATTTTTTTACAGGAAATTATGAAAAATGGTTTAAATATAGAGAATTACCTAAAGGAAGTGTAGAAAAATTAATGAAGATCAAAAATTTAACAAAAGAATAAAAGGTAAAAATTGATCCAATTAAATAAATTGAGACAATTCTATCATAGATGACATAAGCAATATAATTTCAAGAAGCCATCTCTTGATTTCACGAATACTGCTTAAACGAAACAGCAATTTAACCAGCGACTGCAAAAAACATTGACATCAGTTACAACCACTTGAAACTGTAGTAGTGGATTACGGTGATGGAAGAAGAATTGAATGGATATACTCTGCAGGTGGAACAAAATTACGTAAAACTGTTTATGAAAGTTATAATTTAACTTATTTTAAAGATTATGTCGGTAGCTTTGTTTATAGAAAAAATATTAGCGAAGATACAAAACTGAAATTTATCACCACCTCCGAAGGAAGAATAAAAACAAGAACAGATGGTAGTTTCTTTCGTGTCTATGATATTAAAGACCATTTGGGCAATGTGCGAGTAAGCTTCGTTGATAATTTGGGCACTGCTGCTGTTGTTCAGGAAGACCATTATTATCCTTTCGGGATGTGTCTTGCAGGATTAAGCTTCGATGAAGGTGGTAATGATTATAAATTTCTCTACAATGGTAAAGAACTGGAAGATGATTTTAAGTTAAACTGGTATCATTATGGTGCACGCTATTATGATCCGCAACTGGGGAGATGGATGCAGGTTGATCCGGCGGACGAGTTTAATTCTCCTTATGTGTATTGTTCTATAGATGTTCGCAGATGAGTTGATACTTGTAAATTTTCATTTTAATACTATTTTATTATAAATATAGATTTAAA
>JAIORE010000145.1 GCA_021108315.1 Candidatus Cloacimonadota bacterium | reverse complement strand
GGAAATACCGAAATCAAATGCTCATGGCGAGATGACGTGGCACGCCGAATGTTAGTAGCAAGAATTAAAGGAGATAAATTTGAAAAAAGTAGTAATAAATTTAGTTTTATTGCTTATAAAGATATTGAGGTTTATTCAAATTCTCGATTGGGATAGTGATAATCAGGGTAGAACTTTCCATTGATTTTACAATCTTAATTGTAGCCCAAATAAATGAGGTTCTATTGAAAATTATTAAAGAAGAAAATCTTAATCATAAGGTATTTAAAGACTATGATAACTTTACCAATATTCTTGAAATTTTTAGATTTGAATCACCTAAAGGATATATGATTATTCGAAGATCAGATAAAAATTTTGCGATTGATTTTTTCAGTGTCTTGCCTATTATAGTAACCAAGAAACTAAAAGAAATTCTTGTTCCTTACTTCAAAGGTGACCTTTTCATATCATTAAATGAGAATCAAAAAGAGTTAAAAGAATATATACAGATTCAAAATATGGAGTATTGGTTCAGCACATACAATATGCTTACAGACAGTATTAAAGAGATGACAGAAGGTAAAATTGCTCCTTATAATGGTGAACTAGAAAGATATATTTACATTTTTGGGAAAGCCTTCATACCTCTTAGAAAAAGCCTAGGTTTTGTAGAATCAGACAAATTCATTTCAAACCCAAAATATGCTAAAAAGATTTTCGAGGAAACCAACAATACTGGTTCATTTTATGGGTACATTGTTAATGGGAAAATAATTGGCGCAGCCTACTCCTATGAAAATGATATTGAATCTATAAGTATTGATCCTGAATTCCAGGGAAAAGGGTATGGTAGGCAACTATTAAGAGGTTGTGTTAAAAATATGCTTTCGAAATATAAAGAGGTAACTTTAGGAGTAGTTGAAATAAACACAAAGGCTCATAAACTTTATGAGAGCGAAGGCTTCAAAGTAACATCATATCGACATAACTATAAGAATTTCATTGAATAGTTAAAAATAATGAAAGAAGTTAATTAGAAAGTATAAATATCTTAATGGAGAGAAGAATAATGAATATAAGCCTTAAAAAAGGTACAAAAGAAAATCTAAAAATTGCAAAAAATTTGATTCACTACTATATCTACGATATGGGTGTCCCGATGGGCTGGGATCCAAGAACTGATGGAGTTTATGATGGATGCGATGAAATGGCTGAAAATTGGACTAACGAAAAATATCATTCATATCTGATTTATAATGGCGATATTCCAGTTGGTTTTGCTTTTGTAAAGGAATTGATTAAAACTGAAATTGTTTATGAAATTGAAGAATTTTTTGTACTAAGAAGATATCGGAAAAAGAATGTTGGAAAAAAAGTAGCTTTCGAACTATTTGATAGTTTTCAAGGAAATTGGCAGGTCAGAGTTTTGAAGCAGAATACTCCTGCTATTTCATTTTGGAGCAGAATTATTAACATCTACACTACCAACATATGTAAATCTGAGGAAATACTCCATAAGTGTCCATATTCTGGAAGTTGGGAAATGATAAAATGAGACTGTTCAACTGCACTCTCACTATTAATCATTCTTTATAGTTTTTCTTACA
>JAIORE010000064.1 GCA_021108315.1 Candidatus Cloacimonadota bacterium | reverse complement strand
CGGAAATACCGAAATCAAATGCTCATGGCGAGATGACGTGGCACGCCGAACGTTAGCCACCCCGCAGAATCTTAAGAAGATCGTCTTTACGAATAGTTTGCAATTTATTATCAGCTGGCTTTTAGATTCGAGTTTGTTTTTAGACCAAGAATGGAACAGAATTTGGGATTGATGTTTTCGCCACATTTTGTGCCAATTAGCAAGGAGATTATGAAAGTGATTGGTTGTTTTCATAATTAAATTGCAGGTTTTTAGTTTTGTTTTATATTTTACTTTATTTCACCAACGAGCTGAGAGATTAATTGTCACAAAATCTGCAAACTGGTTTTCTTCGATATTTCAGCAAATTCCGTTCCATCCTCTCTCTTGCCAGACCTGTTTCTTATAGTCGGAAGTTCTTGACACTGTTCGTTATATATTTCATGCGTCTCTTAGTCAACAGGTTGCTTTTAGACGAAAAGTGAAACGGAATTTGCGAAGCAGGTTTGGGGGTAGCAAATTTTCTGCCAATAGCAAGGAGATTATGAAACTGGTTGGTTGTTTTCATAATTAAATTGCAGTTTTTTAGTTTTGATTTATATTTTACGTTATTTCACCAATGAGCTGAGAGAATAATTGTCACAAAATTTGCCTAATCTGTTTTTCTTTTACGCTGGCAAATTCCGCTCCACTTTTCTTATATAGTCGAAAGATTCTGCGGAGTGGATAACAAGCGTATCAGATCTCAAATTGAGAGAAAATATGAAAGAGCTCAGCATACGCCAACCATTACCCGAAATCAAGAATAAAAATAATTTAACAGATTTGCAGGGCATTTCAAAGTGTAGTAAATTTGCTTATTTTTTATAAAGAAAAGACAAGAATAGAAATCAAGGAAAAGTTTTGGAAAAGAGAAAAGTTTTTTAACCGGAAAATGCAAGAACTTTCGAGTTTTCAAATTGCACGGTTTTCTGCCCAATTTTAACTGACAGCTTTTAAAACATAAAAGTCAATTACTCCAAATGATAAATGAAGAAAAAAATGGGGAAAAGGAAGAACAAAATATTTAATAGATTTCAACATAGGATTTCTTAATTTTAAAGCTGGCGAGAAAAAATAAAAAAAGCAAAAAGAAAGCCAGAACCAGCTGTTGTTCAACTTATTTAGTTTTATTTTTATAATTATCTGCAATTAGTTTCAGAAACATTTTTTTGTATAAAATCAAATTATTTCGGTTTTCAAAGTAAAAAATCCAAGAAAGAAACGTGGAAGATTTATGAGGTTGCTTTTTTTTATTTTTATAAACTGTTTTCGAAAATACTTAATCTAATTTCTAAAGTGTTTGCTGTAAAATCATATTAATAAAGCTGATAAGAAATATAAAAAAAGCAAACAGAAATCCATAAATGGTTGTTTGTTCAATTTATGTAATAACTTTTCTGGCAATTTTTGTAACTAAATTCAGAAAGGTTTTTTTGCGTAAATTCAAATTGTTTTTATTTAACACAGACCAAGAAATTATAAGAAAGAAATGCTGAAGATTAACGAAGTCGCATTTATTTTCCCAATTTTCTCAATTTTTTAACCCTCTGTGCCAAGATGACATTGGACATATTTTGATACAAATTTATTG
Source organism: Candidatus Cloacimonadota bacterium (assembly GCA_021108315.1). Lineage (GTDB taxonomy): Bacteria > Cloacimonadota > Cloacimonadia > Cloacimonadales > TCS61 > JAIORE01. The sequence goes on along the minus strand of JAIORE010000064.1, from coordinate 7 downwards.
TAGCCAA
>JAIORE010000432.1 GCA_021108315.1 Candidatus Cloacimonadota bacterium | reverse complement strand
TTTTCTGCTCTAAACATACTTATTATTTCCATTATTAGAGTAGTTTTCAAGTTGGAGTAAAATAAATAAATGAGAAAAATATTATCAATAATTTTGTTTCCGGTCATTTTTAAAGTTATAGGCTATTTGATGTAAGGAGAATATTTGAAAAACAACATATTATTTAGTACAATTCTAATGCTGATATTTTGTAGATTATCAGCAGAAAATATTCGAACTGTTCACATCTTTGTTGCACTTTGTGATAATGTAAATCAAGGGATTGTGCCAGTTCCAGCTTTTATGGGTAATGGTAAAGATACAAAACAAAATCTTTATTGGGGGCTTGCAGGAGGAGTTAAAACTTATTTTAAAAATAGTAAAGAGTGGAGATTAATTAAAACAATAAGAAAGCCCAAAAATGAAATATTAGAAAGAGTAATTTTTAAGCATAAAACTTCAAATGTTTATCTTTTAGCTGATGCATATGACGGAGCAGAAATAAAGCAGACAATTATTGATTTTTTTAAAGCAAGCAGTGGAGATTTTTCAACAACAATAAAAATAGATTCTCTCAAAATTAACTTTGGTGGTAATTCAAATCTTATTTCATATATTGGTCACGACGGATTAATGGATTTCAATCTGGATATTAATTTTAAACAAAATAATACAAAAAAAAGAGACGCTATAATATTAGCTTGCATAAGTAAAAGATTCTTTGCTTTTAATCTAAAACAAACAGGAGCAAATCCTCTTGTTTGGACAACTGGTTTAATGGCTCCAGAAGCTTACACATTAAAGTGGGCTTTAGATGGTTGGGTTCTAAATGAAAGCGATAAACAAATTAGGGAGCGAGCTGCACAAGCTTATAATAAATATCAAAAATGTGGAATAAAAGCTTCGAGAAATCTTTTAGTAACTGGATGGTAGATTTGTGGAATTGGCTATAACACACGTATCAGAGCTCGAATTGAGAGAAAACTTGAAAGAGCTCCGCATACGTCGGACATTAGTGGAAATAATGAATAAAAATAATCTTTGGAGAAAAAACCAAAATAAATCAAATTAAATTTTCATAGTAGAATAGTTCATTACAGACGAATAAGTGGAATGTGAAATAATAAATTAACGAGTGTACTCATCAAGAAACGATGAAGAAAATCGAAGAAAAAAAGCGAATCTAAATCAGTTTGTAGAGGTTCAAATAATTCTTAAATTTTAGAATAATTACTACAAAAAAAACAGAGAAATCAGGAAAAAATTAGTAAAATTTCCAGTTGAAATATTTCTAAAAACTGTAATGCAAAACATAATTCTTTCGTATAGATCCCGTATTTTTCAAATAATAATTTTTTTCACGTTTCGTTTTTCAATCGAATTCCAAAATAGAATTAATAAAGCTAACAAAGAAAAACAAAGAAAAAAACATAGAAACATCAAAAAATACAACGAAGTCAAATCTGGAGAAGAAACATCAAAAAAGCTGTAATCTCAATTCATAATTTTGGTCGAAAAATTTTTGTAATTATTTACGAATAATTTTCTAGTGCTTTTTCTAAATTCTGTAACACATTTTAAAAGAAAACTTTAATTACAATAAGTAAACCTCCAGTTCTACTGGAGGACTCTTAAAGTTTGACTTT
>JAIORE010000021.1 GCA_021108315.1 Candidatus Cloacimonadota bacterium | reverse complement strand
TTGATGTAAATATTTTAGGTCACATTTTCGAGCATAGTTTAACAGATATTGAAAAGCTTAATGCAGAAATCAGTGGAGAAAATTTAGAAAAAAAACAAACAAGAAGAAAAAAAGAAGGTGTTTTTTATACTCCAAATTACATCACAAAATATATTGTTGAAAATACAATCGGTACACTTTGCACTGAGAAAAGAAACGATCTTCAATTGAATAATCTTGAAATTGACCAAACATACTTCAAAAAAGCAAAAAAGGGAATTGTTACTCATTCAAAAAAAGGAGAGCGACTTTCCAATAAACTTGAAAAATACAAAAATTGGCTTCTTTCTCTCAAAATTATCGATCCTGCTTGTGGAAGTGGAGCATTTTTAAATCAATCACTAAATTTTTTAATTGATGAGCACAATTTTATAATTAATCTCGAAACTGATTTGCGAAAGGGGCAACTTTCTCTTTTTGATATTGATATTGCAGTATTAGAAAATAATCTTTATGGTGTCGATATAAACGAAGAATCAATTGAAATTGCCAAACTTTCACTTTGGCTTAAAACTGCAAAAAAAGGTAGAAAATTAACAGATTTGAGTAAACATATAAAATGCGGGAACTCTTTAATTGATGATCCAGAAATTGCAGGAGAAAAAGCTTTTAACTGGAATAATGAGTTTCCAAAAATTATGAAAAATGGTGGTTTCGATGTTGTGATTGGGAATCCACCATATGTCAGAAGTAGAGATTTTGAAAAATCCGTTAGTAAATTTATTCAAAAAAAATACAACCTAACGGTTTCAGGATATGATTTATCAACACTATTCATAGAAAAACTTCTATCAATTACAAAGAAATCAGCAATATCTGGTATTATAACAACAAATAAATTTTTCTCTGCTAGATATGGTCATAAAATTAGAGAATTTTTAATTCAAAATAAAGTTCTTTCAAAAGTTATAAATCTTAGATCAGGTGTTTTCAAAGACACTCCCGTAGAAACTTCTATTTTAATTTTTAATTATAATTCAAAAGAATATGTAAAATATATAAATGTGAAAAAAGATGATTCAAATATTAATTTTGTTGATAAAACATTCAAAAAGATACAAAATTCTTACTTACTTAATTCACCACAAAAAATTTTCTTTTTTCCTAACTCAATTTCAGAAATTATAATTTTAGAAATTCTACAAAGAAATAAATTTAGAATTAAAGATTTTTTCCAATTTAATGCTGGGTTAGGCATAACTGGAATTAGTGAATCTTTAAAAATATTTAAGGCAAAAGATGACATTCCTGTTTATTCAGGTAAGTCAATATGGAAATATAATTGTCTTGAACCTGAATACTGGATTGAGAAAAATATTATTAAATCGTATATTTCTTCAGAGACTATTTTGGTAAGAGAATTATCCACAACAAATCGTGCATTAATACTTGAAGATGAAATGATTTTCTCTGCATTAAACTCAATTACATTAGTAAGTTCAGAAAATAAGCAATACCTTAAATCATTTTTAATTTTATTTAATTCAACTTTTTTTGGTCGCATTTTTAATTTATTTTTTGAATCAACTCGGAATGTGTCAAGCAATCTTGGACATATTTTGAGTTTAATTTAAACATAATTTTCAT
>JAIORE010000442.1 GCA_021108315.1 Candidatus Cloacimonadota bacterium | reverse complement strand
GGAAATACCGAAATCAAATGCTCATGGCGAGATGACGTGGCACGCCGAACGTTATACCCAATATAAATAATAAATATGGAGAAATTGATTATATAGACTAAGATGGAAAATTAACAATAGTTTTGGATTTTTAATTTCAATTATTGTCCACCTGCCTGCTTGAACGATAGGTTAAAAGCTACTTTCGTCAGCTGTATTAATTGCTGAAAAGCTTGCTGACACTCTGCCAAGTGGCTTTGTATTTCGTTTAAGGACTAAGATAGTGTTGATACACTTTTTCAAAAGCAACTATAATTTTTACTGCGTATTGGTCCACAATTGTTGGTATTTTGAAGTACTGACTAAAATTTAAGAAATTATTCCTGCTGAAATTGATCCTATGTTGTTGATATCAATGTGATTAACTTGAATATTTTGTTATAATCACAAAATTTGTACACCTGATCGATATATACGAGGAAGCATCTATTGCCTTAAGATGATTGCTTGTGCCTGTTTTATAAGTTTTGTTCTTTGACTATTTTTTACATAAGGAAGAATACAAATAATTTTTTTAAAATCAGAGTCTACGATAATTGTTTTTGGTATATATTTACCTGATTCAGTTGAATTAATGCCATACCTCACAATAGCTGGGAGATTCTTCCAGTCATTTAGCTCTACATAAACAATAATGCTATACTTTTTTAGACCTTGAAAAACATCTTTACTTGCTTCTGTTGCCAAACCGCAATCTGTATTCTTGTCTGAATATATAAAAGTAATCGGTTTTCTATTACTTTTTGCTTTTTGTTGTGCAGCTTTTAACTGACTTACTTCGTAAACGTGATTAGGTATTATAAAACTGGCTTGAGCAAATGAAAATACTAATAAAGTTAGAAGTATTAGTAGAAAATTAATTTTTGAAAAAATTGTCATAAAATTCCTCCTTAAAAAAGTTTTGTTTTTCCGCGAATTAAAAAATGAATTTGGCTTTGCAAATTATAGTGATTACAAATCTGTTTAAAATAATGTTCTGCTGTAACCCATTGTTTTTTTTACTTAATCTGAAATTATCAATCCTTTACTGGCATTTGTTAAAATTTTTTACATCTTTGTGTTTCGAAATATAATAAGCCATTTTCCTGTCAAAAACTCCGTGTAATTGCCTTTATATGAGAGCTTTCATAAAATTATAGCTGTTTTTCATTTTTTTATTAAATTCATATGTGTAAAAAAATAAATTTAAGAAAAAATGTCAAATATTAAAAAAAATATTGCCAAGTATTAATAAAATAATAATCTTTCTTCAAAATTAAGATATTTACTCAAGTTCAAGAGTTAATAAGAATAAAACGTTATGAAATAAGAACCGAAAAATCTTATATCAATTGAATAAAAAGATTCTATTATTTTCAAAAAAAGGAGAGGAAATGGAAAGAATGAGGAGAATTAATTTTTTAAAACATTCTTGCTGTAAAAGAAAAAATTCTACATCAACCCCAAATCAAGCATTAAACTATCTTCTTTTTCTATATAAAAGTGTACTGAAAAGAGAATTATACATTTAGTAATGTCACAAGAGCTCGAAAACAATATGGTTTTAGAAAAGCTTAAAATCAATGACCTCCAGTCGAACTGGAGGTTTGAAATATGTGAACCGCTGAAAGCG
>JAIORE010000272.1 GCA_021108315.1 Candidatus Cloacimonadota bacterium | reverse complement strand
AGGCAACATATTTTTTAGAAATTTGTTAATGGTCACCTGTTTTATACGCCATCAAATTTCTATAAGAATATTTATTCCATTATTTTAAGACATTTATAAATGTGATTTGATATTAAAGGAAGTATTGTTAATACAGTTTCTACATTTTGGAGCTTCATAGCAGGAAAGGCACTTTAAAATACTTGACTAATAAACTGTGCTTTTTGCTTTCTTTTGTGAATAAAAAAATTAGGAGATCACAATGAAAATATTATTTATAGTCATGGTTTTAATATTTTTTACAAAACTTTTTTCAATTCCAATACAATTAGTAAACAATGGTAAACAATATCAAATCTATGATTCATCAACCCAAAAGGAGATTGATTTAGACGAATTAGTAGAAAAAATCTCTGAATTTGATATAACCTTTTTTGGAGAGTTTCATGATGATGCAATACTTCATGTGTTAGAGGTTGAAATATTACCATTATTATTGGATATTGATAAAAATCTATCAATTTCAATGGAGATGTTTGAGCGAGATATTCAAAAATATTTAACACAGTATCTAAAAGGTTCGATTTCAGAAAAAGAGTTCTTAGAAAATTCACGACCTTGGCCTAATTATCAAGATGATTACAAACCGATTATAGAATTTGCCAAAGAGCACAAAATTGATGTGATCGCAGCAAATGTTCCGCGTCGCTATGCTTCTATGGTAAATAAAAAAGGTTCACAAGCTTTTGAAAATATACCAGATGATGAAAAACAATTTGTTGCATCAGAACTAAAAGTACTTGATAATGCTTATAAAAAAACTTTTATAAAAACGATGCAATCATTATCAAAATCAAAAATGGCTCCTCACATGGCAAAAATGAAAGATAATATTTATGCTGCTCAGTGTTTAAAAGATGATACAATGGCAGAATCAATGTATAATTATCTGAAAAAAAATCCAAAAAAGAAAATCATTCATTACAATGGAGATTTCCATAGCAATTCACATCTCGGTACTGCCCAGAAACTACAACTTCTTAATAAAAAGCTTAAAATCTGTGTGATAACTCCAATTGAATGGGAAGAAAATACTGAATTTGTTTTCCCTGAAGATCGCAATAGTGAAGGAGATTTTTTAATTTCTGTAATTCGTCCTAAAGATGAGGGAGAGATAAAAATGGAAAAGAAGATTGAGATGAAGATGAAAGGGAAAATGAATAAATAATGAACCCGCTTTCTTCAGAAATTCAATATTTGAAAGGTGTTGGCGAAAAACGAGCGATAATGCTCAATAAACTTGGCATTAATACTATTTTGGATATGATAGAATATTTCCCGCGAGATTATATAAATAGAGCCAAAAAACAAGCTATTCGAGATTTGATAATTGGAGAAAATGCTGCTGTAATCGGTGAGATTGTGGCAATTGAAACAAAAAGAATGGACAGGGTTCGTTCCCAACTTCACGTGATAATCTCAGATGAAGAAGATTACTTGCTCTGCACTTGGTTTCATTACAGTAAATGGATTATTAAAAAATTTGAGGATAAAAAAAAAATCTGGGTAAGTGGAATTGTTACTGAGTTTCAAGATACGCTCCAAATTGTTCATCCTGAAATCGAATTCTTAGATGAAGGAGATAAACAAGATTTCTGGCATTCTCGCACAGTTCTGCCCGTATATTCTCTG
>JAIORE010000025.1 GCA_021108315.1 Candidatus Cloacimonadota bacterium | reverse complement strand
CTATCATCGAGACTTGCAATTCCATTAGAAATAATGGGAGAACCCGTAGAATTCCATTTTACAAATCCACTTGATTCGCTTTCTTCTGTCAGTGTGGTAGATGTAGCTAAGCCAAGCTTGAAATCAGAACCAAGCCATGCGGTGTAATACATATAATATGTACCACCTCCACCAATATTATAACTCCCATTCTTATCTACAACAATTGTTACCCATGCTAAGTCATCATCCCATAATCCACTTCCGGCAGTTAAGATAGGATTGCCTGAATAACTTGCTTTGTCATCTCCATCTGTGGTAAAATATGCATTAAATTCTGTTCTAGCTGAATTTCTTCCTGTTATTAAGATTCCTTCTGTGAAAGGAACAAATGTTCCAAGTACCATACCTTCAGGATTCCAGTTTTTTGTCTTGTCACTCCAACTGTTTATACCGTCGGAAGAGACAGTAAGAAATTGCGGATCTGCGGAAACTCCGGAATGATATCCTGCCTCTCCTACCCATACTTCTTCATTATAAATGCATACTTTAGGATCAGCATATCCTTGAGTTGCATCATAATTATATACTGGATTGTTTGCATATGCTGTCCAACTTGTCAGATCGCTTTCTGAAGCAACAACGAATCCTGTTGCATAATGTATTCCTCCAGCCGGTGCTCCGTCTTCCTTACCACAGTAATACATTCTCCACATTTGTGTTCCTACGCCGGGTCCAACTCCTTCTCGGGCATCAGCCATTGCTTGTGTCTCAAATATTATTCCATGTGGTTCTATATGCCCATCTGCCCATGCTTGTGAGCTTGTGAAAACCACACCTTCATCTGTCCAATTCGCAGGTGTGTTGGCATCTGCTCTGGAGAAACTCCAGCATTCTATATCATTACTTGGAGCTGCATCTCTCTGCTCAAATAAGTATACTTTATCTTCGCTACTATAATTGCTGTAAACACTGATGATCCAATTCTGACAGGTTTTGTCCTGTAAAGGATTACCTCCTGATTTTGTCCAATTAGTAAGATATTTTGCGTCTATAGATTCTGTGGCGAAAGAATCATCAAAGAAATCGAAGGTATTATCTCCATTGCCAGCAGCACTTGCAGAACTATTGTCGAAATACATATGAAATGTAGATGTTCCTGATGTTGCTACCTCAACCCAGATGGTGGATGTTCCGCTTGCATTCCACTCTTCAATCCAATAATCTTGTAAGACATCGCTTGTATCTGTGAACCTTAAATCCTCACCATTAGTTTGAGCATGCGAATAGTCGAAATTCGTTGAACTTAATTCTAGCTTTACCTGATAATTTGCCATTGTGGTTGCAGAACTTAAAGTGATCTCACTTCTCCAACCATAATCATTTAACCATGCATATGCCGAAAACGGCAATACCAACATCAGTCCCATCAGGACCGCCAAGAGAATTAAATTTTTTCTCTTTTTCATCTTTTCCTCCTTATTTATAGCTATTAGCTCTTTAGCCATCAGCATTTATCTTGTTCCCACGCAGGAACGTGGGAACAAAATAATCCTTGCGAAGGTCGGTACAAGCAAGAAGTTCGAAAATCTTCGCAAGGTGGTTGTAACGTTATTTCATTATTACACATTTCTTTGTTTCTAAAGAATTTTCTGTTTTAATTTGATAGAGATATATTCCTGAACTCACATCTTCCGCATCCCAAACGATAGAATGATCACCGGCTTGTTGTTC
>JAIORE010000140.1 GCA_021108315.1 Candidatus Cloacimonadota bacterium | reverse complement strand
GTGTCGATTCACTCCGGTTTTACTCGTCTTTTTTAGTGGCACGCCGAACGTTAGACAACATGGAGTGGAGCGACATGTTGTCTAATGGTTGGCTGCTGTCACGCCCATCTTTTCGGGCGTGACAGCAGCTTGTTATCAGAAGATTTTCATAATTCAAATCACAATTAAACTATTTCTTCTTAAATTCAGTTATTAAATTTTTCAGATCACCGTGTTTGAAATTCGGATTTTCTTCGATAATTTGTCGTATAACTTCAAAATCACCTTTGTAAGCAGTTACTGAGTAATATTTTTGCTCATTAAAAGAACCAATACGCCGTGCACAAATTCAGTTTCAGTGAAGAAATCATAAAAACTATCTACTTCGTATGGAAATGTGCTATAGTAAACAATATAACCTGTTGGAGTTAAGGCATCACCATTAATTGTTTGCGTTACTGCATCCCAAGAAACATGAGCATTTTCATTGACAATATCAATCGTTAAATTTTGTATTTGGGCTGGGTAGGATCTCCATACCCACTTAAGTCAATATCCAAAGTATGATCATCAGGCCATGAGATTGTAAAAATATCAATATATTCGATCATTTGAGTTGGATTAAAATATATTTCGACCGGTAAAGTTTCGGAAGCAGTTAGTACTGTACTGGTAGTTAAATCTGTGGTATATCCCGAACCGCTAAATGATACTGATGAAATTGTGATACTTTCTGTTGAATTATTTGTGATACTCAGGCTGAGAGTTTCGGTTGTACCTACTTCCTGATATCCATATTCCAAAACATTTAGCGATGAATAAATTCCTGGGACATCATATTCGATAGCTCCCATATCCGGTGCTGCTCCATAATAATCTTCTGGTGATAAGTCCACGATAACTTCACCAAACCAGCTTACATAATCAGTGCCTGCATCTATACAGGGAGAATTTTCTGTTAAAATATATCCTGTATCCAATAGCGGATTATCTGTAATATTTCCTCCCATCCAGACAACCATACCGTTATCATTAGTAACAATTGCTGCTAAACCACCTTCAAAATCGGAATAGGTAATCTTTGCACTATTAGGACTTCCAGAAGAAGAAAAATATAATTGCTCAGGTAAATTGAAATATACAATTGTATTTATAAAAGATGGATTTGAATTATTATTGGTGTGAACACCTCCTCCATAATTTGCTAGATTATCATAAATCGTTGAATTTATAAAATAAGGATCACACGTTGTATTGCAATAAATACCTCCACCACTTGAATTGGTAACATCATTTTGAGCAATAACTACATATTCAAATCGAGGTGATGTATTATATAAATAAATTCCTCCACCAACATCATCAGCATGATTTTGTTTTATTTCTGTATTTGTGATATTGCCACTACTATTTTTAGCATAAATACCTCCACCATTATCTTTAATAGTGTTTTCTCTAATGGTTGAATTATTAATACTAAAAGTGGAATTCTCAAGGTACAAACCACCACCTTCTTGATCTTTTTGATCATCAACATCTTCATTATTATAAATTAAACAATCTGAAATAGTGATTTCTCCACCGTTATCCTACCTTTCGCATTTCAAAAAAGAATCAGCTCTACGAGAGGGTTTGAGAGTTCAGGCACTACATCAACTATGCAACGAGTTTAAATTTTAATTTTATGTATGGGTAGATTTCTCCAATCAATATCTAAATTTTCAAAAATTAATTTATGGACGGA
>JAIORE010000291.1 GCA_021108315.1 Candidatus Cloacimonadota bacterium | reverse complement strand
AATCATTGATAGCATTACCGGTTGTCGAAAGAAAAACATTCATATCTTCGGTACCAAACCAGGCTTTTGCAAAGAAACTAAATGAATCTCCGTCCTGAATTGTTACTTGTGATGTTACTAGCCAATCATTTCCACCACTATCGTTACATTTTACCATTGCCAGCCAATCTCCTGAATGAGCATCTGCCGAGTTTTGATAAGCAACCCATTCATAATCATCCCCATCTACATTGTAGGTTGTCCAACCTACGGGAATTGTTCCGCTTTCAAATCCTTCATCAATTGTCCATTGGGCAAAGATAAGTGTCGTTGAAAGAAGAAAAATTAGTAATAAAGCGTTTTTAGTATTTTTCATACTATTCCTCCATTTTTTTTATTTAGTGAAAGTCTTTCATTAGGGGTTATTTAGGCATTTCTTTGTCGGTTTTTCTATCAGCACTATAAGCTGTTACATAATAGAATGTATCAACGGCAGGATTTGCAGTAACCCACCGAAGACCAGTAAATGAACCTGTAGTATCTTCGGTAAAAGTACCATTTGGATCAATAGATGAATAGACTTTGTAAGCTGATGCACCGGTAACCGCATCCCAGTTAATTTTAACGTAAATACCATCATTGCTGATTTGAACATTAATCGGAGCAGAAAGACTAGCTTCTTGACCAACTTTTACATCATCTACTACCATAGCATAGGTATCTTGCAACCATTCTATAGCAAGATAAATATCTTGTCCGGCATAAGTAGAAAGGTTGTAAGAAAATTCAACGTAACTCGCACCTAAGCCCGTTATACTTCCTAGTGTCACATCAAAATCATTAATTGCATTACCTGTTGTGGAAAGTAAAACATTCATATCTTCAGTACTATACCAGGCCCTTGCAAAGAAACTAAATGAATCACCGTCTTGAATTGTTACTTGTGGTGTGATTAGCCAATCATTTCCGCCACTATTGTAACATTGTGTCATTGCCATCCAATCTCCTGAATGAGCATCTTGCGAACTTTGATAAGCAACCCAACAATAGCTATCTCCATCAGCATTATAGGTTGTCCAACCTGCGGGAATTGTTCCGCTTTCAAATCCTTCGTCAATAGCCCATTGAGCAAAGATAAGTGTCGTTGAAAGTAGAAAAATCAGTAATAAAGCGTTTTTAGTATTTTTCATACTATCCTCCATTTTTTTTGGTTTTTTTTATTTTCAAACTCCCCTAACCCTCTTTATACTTTGACAAGCTCTGTACAGCGTCTAAAAAGAGAAACTGAAAAAGGTGAGTTTTTGTTTTCAATAATTTCAAGATAAATATTACGAATCTTCCATCGTTCCCAAGAAAAACTTGGGAACGAGAAAAAAGAGTAAGCGACTTTGTCGCTTTGCATCAAGACGTTTGATGCACTCCAAAATTATTTCATCAAAATCATCTTCTTAGTAGCAGTATATCTTCCTGATTTCAATTTGTAGAAATATATTCCGCTGGTTACTTGTTTACCGGAATCATCTTTTCCGTTCCAGACCAATGAATGATCACCAACTTCTAATTTATCATTCACCAATGTTTTAACTTTTTGTCCTTTGATGTTATAGATAGAAAGTTCCGTGTTCTCTGTGGATTCTGTGGTAGAAAATGAGATCATTGTGGTTGGATTAAATGGATTCGGATAATTACTATGCAATAAAATATTAGGTAAGAAACCATCATCAAAGGAAGAAGGAAGAACTGCTACAGATGAATTTTCATAGAAATAAGCAGAA
>JAIORE010000259.1 GCA_021108315.1 Candidatus Cloacimonadota bacterium | reverse complement strand
ATTTAAAATTGGATTCAAGATAATTATGATTAAAGAGTATCAATTCATCTGCGAACATCTATAGAAAATTTAAATCTATTTTTGGAATATTGATTTGATTGTATTTGCTTTTTCAATGAATTAATTTGATTTTTAATAAAATTCGTATTTTGATTTGTTGTTGACAGTTTGTATTCTTTAATTCTTAAATATTTACTTTCAGAATCGAAGCCAACAAAAATTTCTTTTGCTTGAGTATCTTGATTTTTAATTAATCCATTAAACGAACTTAGCATTAAATCTTCTTTATTAATGTCTGTATGTAAATCATATTCTTCAGCAGTTGGTTTTTCAATTGGATGTTTAACAAGTTTGCACAATTTATCATAATGAATTTGACCACGATTTACAATTTCATTATTTGTTAATTCAACTTTGTTGTAATGCTTTGAAATATTATTTGTATAATCATATTCATCATATAAATGAATCGCAAAGTAAAATACTTTTTGATAAACATTATAAATATAAAAATTGGGTGCATAGACACCAACTTTCTGAGGATCATACATTAAAGTAATTTCTCTTTCTAGCACTTTTTCTAATTCTTGTTTGAATTGTTCAGGTGAAATTTTCTTATTTTCAAAAGGTAATTGTTGGTTTGCATTTTTTTTCTGAAATTCATTCGCGATGGTAATATATACAGGAATATCATAATCCTCTTGAAATGGAAATTTACCAGTTTTGTCGTAATATTCTTCTAGTAAATCACCATAATTTCTTAAATGCTGTAATCTGATTTGATCGGCATTATCCTGATATCCTTTTACCATTGATGCACAACCTAAAATAGTTGTTAAGATAATTACCTGAGTTTTCCATGAAAAAAAATATTGAACTGTAATTTGTTAATTTTCAATAAGTTACAGAATTCTTAGTGTAGGGTGAACTAATAATTCTTGACATACATTTTATTAGCAGCTTAGTCGTTTTATGTAATGTTATTGGGAGATAAATTTATGAATTTTACAATTTTTTTTTGTGTATTTTAAAAAGTGACTTAACCATACACTAATTGGGATTATAAACCATTACAATCATTAAAGTTAACCATAAACCGATATTATATCATAGAAGACTTAGGAATTACACTTAAAATTTTTAAAGCTATTTTCATATTTTATTTCTCCTTTTTTAATAAACTATTCTCAAAATAATTTTTTATGTCATTAATTTTATAAACCTCAATATTTTTTATCATAACAATATCAGTTCTCTTTTTAAATCTTGCAGGTTTATGAAATCCAATAACTGGGTCATCAGCTAAATGGAAATGTAGTTTAAAAATACCATCATTATTTATTCTCATTCGGGCTGTTAAGCCGAGTTTAGCAGATTTATCAAATGAACCGAAAGAAATAATACAATTTGTTGTTTTCCCATTAAAATTATCAATAACTAAACTTTGGATACTTATCTTGTTTTCAAAAATATTTTTTTTAGTAATTCTGATAGTTAATTCATTTGAGTTATCGAATGCTGTACCCTGAGTTGGTTGATAGGTTTTGTAACTGTATTTATTGAAAACTAATAAATCATCGCATTCTTCATTAATCAAATTATAATTAGAATTAATTTCACCTGTTGCTTGAACATTTATTTTATATCTGATATTTTCTAATGTGTCTTTGTTGCAATTTTGTAAGAAAACGTTATTAAGCTTATAATTTGCTTTAGTTGAGAAAGTTGAACAACTTTGAAATTGAACAATTGAAAGCAAAATTAGGCATCTTTCATAGAGTTGGTTACACTTTTACGAATATTTAAAAATAAAGCAAAA
>JAIORE010000003.1 GCA_021108315.1 Candidatus Cloacimonadota bacterium | reverse complement strand
ATTTAAAATTGGATTCAAGATAATTATGATTAAAGAGTATCAATTCATCTGCGAACATCTATAGTCCCTGAATCAATACATGGTGAATTTGAATCTAAATAGAAATTTGTGCTTAGGTAATCAATAAAATTTGGTTCTTCAGATATATTTCCTTCACCTTCGATATCTGTTTGAAGATTGGAGAAAATTATATCAGCTGAACCTACAATAAAATCTTGATTATACCACAAGATAGAATTTATAATGGAAAGATCAATATCTGAATTAACATTTTCAATAGCAAGTCCTTGATTATAACTAATAGTATTATTTATTATTGTAGCACTGTGGGGATAATTTTGTCGCATTAATTGAATGATTATCGGAGAATCATTATTACAGATAACATTATTTTCAAGAATTATGTTACCTGATCCATTATCGCTATAATGAATTTGTATTAATATACTCGAGGTGATATTGTTACATATGAAGTTATTAGAAATAGAACCAGAACCCCGAAAACTATTAAATTTGATTATATTGCCTCCACAGCAATTGTCTATGATATTTTGTGAAAATTCAAAAGTGCCAAATCGTCCTATTACTGATAAAGGACTTGAACCACTATCATGAATAAAATTATTGTTTATTGTCGCACTTACATAATTACCATCGTTAGCACTATATACAGACAAAGCACTACTCCCAAAATCATTATCTGTTATTACTACATTAATATAATGTTCGATTGAATCTATATCAATTGAAGAACCTGTAAAATTACAATTTTGAACATAAATATCATCATCATCTAAGCTTATCGAACTGCCAGAATAATTACAACTACTTGTATTAATTGAAGATAATTCTGATGTGATAGTAGATCCAGTAATATCTAAGTTTGTAAGTTCTATTTCAGATTGACTAGCAAGAATACTGCTGTTATCAAAATTACTATTAGCTATTTTAAACGTACTGTTATTGCTATTAACAACTTGTCCACAATTAACGAATTCACAAAATTCTATTTCAAAGTTTGAGTCAGAACAATTAATTTTAGATCCTGAATCTTCAAAAAAACAATATTGAAAAATTGGATCCTCTGACTCAATATCATTTAAAGTAATATTGGTATTTTTAAAGGTTATGAAGTTTGCACTGCTTCCCAGAGCAAATATTTCTCCAATAACACTTATGTTAGCTGAACCTTCATCATAATTTACTACAGTTCCTGCATTTATTGTTAAAAAGCCATCTGATTCAATAATAACATCACCTGTTATATATATATTACCAGACCATATAGTTGAATTCGATATTGATCCTTCCGTTTGTGGTTCGCAAACTATTGATTCTGATAAATCTCCTTCAATATTTTCATTATTAACTGATGATATTTTAAAGTATTTAGTAAAACCATTGGTTTGCAAGGTGTAATCATAGTATCCAACATCTGATAGTATTGGTTGGTCATTGATCAATGTGTAAACCCCATCAATTGAATCACTTATATAGATATTATATCCCTCAATAGTATTTCCAGATACTGTATCCCAAGTTAATCGTACCATACACCAATTGGGAACTCCAGTAAAATTTTCAGGAGGTGGAAGAACAATTAAATACAGATCAGCATTATATTGTAGATCGTAATTAGCCATTGCTATTGTGAATATTCTTGTTTCATAGTCTTCTGCAGAAAATTCAACATTAATAGATTGTTGTGGAACATTACTTAATTGATAATATCCATCACTATCAGAGCTAGTAATTAAATTACTATAGATGTTCGCAGATGAATTGATACTCTTTAATCATAATTATCTTGAATCCAATTTTAAAT
>JAIORE010000050.1 GCA_021108315.1 Candidatus Cloacimonadota bacterium | reverse complement strand
GATGCCATATTATTTAAGACTGTATACCAGCTTACGAGAATATTTCCAAAATTACCGCAAATACTGTGCCGAACGGTATTGATCAATAATAGTAATTTGGGAGAATTCGAGAAGATATTTGGAGGAGATAGGAAATAGGAAATAGGGGAAAGGAGAAAGTTAAAAGGGGAAAGGAACTACTGGAAACCACAATCAATAATGTTTCCACATTCGATAGATTTTTATTATTTTTCCAGTTTCGTAGAAACGGTATCTTTGTAGCCGAATGTGTAAGCATTCGGTGATATGATATTATAGATTCTCGCTACATCGTAGCGGCATCTAATCAGAGATATATTTTTCTCCTAATATGTCGCTCCTACAGAGCTTAGATTGATTTTCTCATTTATTCCCAAAGCTTACTCTTTGGGCTACAGAGATTTCACCGCTCTGCGGTTTTGTCATTCCTAACCCACTTTTGCTTATTTTCTTTGCATCTTTTTGGGCTTGCGTCATAAACAATAATTTATACATTTTTACCAATCTAATTTTTCTAAGGTTACACCATTTTGTAATGGTTCATTTTTTGCTTTTTTTAGACTTTGAACCATACCGTCAATACTTCTCAAATATTCATCATCACTAACAAATTCCGACTGCTCCAATATTTTTACTTCATTTTGTGAAAAATGTTTTAAGAGCCATAAAAATTTGTCTGTTATTTTTTCTTCAATTTTCAAAGTTAATGTTTGCATAATTTCTTCTCCTTTTTCAAATTAGATATTTATACATTTTAACAATACGTAATTTTTTAATGTTTTCAAAAAATATTCTATTATTTTTTTGGCAATTTTTTTCTTTTTCTTGAGGAGATAGAAAAACAATTTGACTAACCATTGTAATTCCGAACTTATCAAGATAATAAATTTGACAATAACTGCTAATTTCTATATTCAGCAAGTGTTTGAAAAATAATTGAGGAGAAATAGACTTATGCCAAAAACAATAAATCAGAATCAACTCATCAGGATATTCAAAGATTCTAAAGAAAATAAACTCAACGAAGTGCGCTTTTGCTTTCTGATTGGAGCAGGGGCTTCCAGAAGTTCAAATATTCCAACTGGATGGGAACTGGCAAACAAATGGTATAACGTTATCAAAGAAGATTTGGATGAAAAGGATTTGAAAGCTTGGCAGGAAGCTATTAAATTCGATGAAAAAAAAATCTCGGAATATTATCCTCAAATCTATGAGAAAAGATTCGAATCTTGTCAGGAAGCAGGATATGACGAACTAAAAGAATTAATGGAAGGAAAAGAACCCAGTATTGGCTATATGATAATGGAACAAATACTGGCAAAAGAAAATCATAACTTTGTGATAACTACTAATTTTGACTTTCTGATCGAAGATGCCGTGCGATTATATACCGATACAAAACCTTTCTCTGCCGGACATGAAACGCTGGCAGGATTTATCTCTACTCAAACGGAGCGTCCCACTATCATCAAAGTGCATAGAGATCTCTTTCTGCATCCATTCAATGAAATTGGTAACACAAAAAATTTAAGAAAAGAGTGGAAGAATGCTTTGAAACCAATCCTGAAGAATTTCAATTTACTGGTGCTGGGATATGGTGGTAATGACGGAAGTATGATGGATTATTTACAGGAAATAGATCATAAAGAGAGAAAGGCAATATATTGGTGTAAAAGAGATTCTAAAGAGTTAAATGGCAAAATAAATAAATTGCTGAAAAACAACGATTATCTGGTAAGTATTGAAAATTTTGACTGTTTATAATGGATTTTGGGGTTATTATCGGAAACCGCTTCTTGAAGCAGAAAC
>JAIORE010000198.1 GCA_021108315.1 Candidatus Cloacimonadota bacterium | reverse complement strand
TTTTTGCTTACCAACTTTTGCAAACAATCGAATTTACCCTTCGACAAAAAAATTGCTCACTTTCTTGGGATTCAATAAAAAGAACGCTAACCAACTATACCTATTCTACAACATTAATTCCAACTTGTGATGGTAAAACTGTTCATCTTCGGAAACCGGGAGAACCGGAGTCCGTCCATAAATTAATTTTTGAAAATTTAGATATTGATTGGAGAAATCTACCCATACATAAAATTAAAATTTAAACTCGTTGCATAGTTGATGTAGTGCCTGAACTCTCAAACCCTCTCGTAGAGCTGATTCTTTTTTGAAATGCGAAGGGTAGGTTGGGAATGCTGAAGACGTTAAGAAGACAAACTTCATAATGCTTTCTATGTGCAGATTTTTGATGAATACACCAAAGAAAAAAGAAAAACTACTTTCCATAGAATATAGTTGGATTGCTTTAGTGCTGGTACTGAAGAAAGTTCGGTGAAACCAGAAGCAATATTTGTGTTGAAAGAACTTGGAATTGATATTAAACACCATTTTTCAAAAAAACTAATTGTTTATGTTGACCAAAAGTTTGATCTTACTATAATTGTTTTCTATGAGGTTAAAGAAAGATGTCCTTATGTTTCAGGAAAAAAGTGTATTCATAAAAGTTTTGAGAATCCATCGACTACTTTAGGAACAAATAATAAAAGAATTGAGGCTTTTAGAAAAACTCGTAATGAAATAAAAAGTTGGTTAGAAAGAGAATTTATTGATAGGAGTTCTAATGAAACTTGAGATCGAAAGTATTGATTTCATTGAATATGTTAAGAAAAATGGTAAAGTGATTACAATTGGGAATCATAAAAAAGAGAGTGGATGATGAAGTTCTTTTATGTTGCTATCAGGTCGGATGGCTCTCCCTGAAAATTTACTTATTCCCCAAAAACGAGAATTGTTTTATGAATTTCAGATTGATGATTTGAGAATATTTTTACAGAAATTTATTTTTAAAAATGTCCCAAAAATCAGTTTCAAAATTCCTCAGTCCGGAAGATATGTTCTTGAACTTGTTGAAGATGATCTTATAAGAATTTAGGAATAGTTACTGCTAAACTTAAAAATTCAGAATTCTTGTTCGCAAGCTGGGGCCTGGGAACAAGATAAAAAAGACGTTACGAAGACAAACTTCGTAACGAGTTTCTAAAGATTTTGAAACCCACTATCTATCAAATTATTTCCCTAAATTCCAACAAAGATTTAATTTCAAAAGTTGGAATTATATCTGTTTCATTTATCTCATTATTAAAATTAACCCAGCAAGTTTCAATTCCAAAATCATTTCCACCTTTTATATCAGATTTCAAATTGTCACCAATAATAATTGTATTTTCTTTGGAAAAACTTATTTTAGCAAAGACAAATTCAAAGATTTTTCGATCCGGTTTTGGATAACCGATCTCTTCTGGAATAAATGTATGATGAAAATATCTGTTCAATTTTGATAGGGAAATTCGAGAATTCTGAACATCACTTAAGCCATTGGTGATAATTGCAAGTTTGGCTTTTTTGCTACAATATTCTACAATTTCGAGAGCATTTGGAATAAGAAACGTCATCTTTTTTAGATTATCAATGTAAAAGATACTCATTTCCAAGGCTGATTTTTCTATTTCTAATGAGTTTAGAAATCGAGAAAAACGTTCAGGGCGTAAATTTTCAGCAGAAATTAAATCTTTTTCAAATTCTTCCCATATTTTTAAATTCTCAATTCTGTAAGCTTCTAATACTATAGATGTTCGCAGATGAGTTGATACTTGTAAATTTTCATTTTAATACTATTTTATTATAAATATAGATTTAAA
>JAIORE010000269.1 GCA_021108315.1 Candidatus Cloacimonadota bacterium | reverse complement strand
AAAATTATAAGTAAAAAAAGAAAAAAAGAATTTTGTCTTGAGACTTTGAAATAAAATTTTGATAACAAATTTATTATATTTGATGAAAATGTGACTTGGTCACCTATAATTTACGCTATCAAATAATTATTATATTTCTTTCTGAATGATTTTATCTGAATATATTTTGGTAGCCTATTATACTGTCTAATTGCTAAATCAAAAATATGTTGAAATTGTTTGTAATTTTGGAAAATAAAGTTAAGCAAACCCGCCATTGAAGGATAATTAAATTTATAAACCTTATCTCTTTTGATTGAAAAAATTGCATATAATATATTTTTCAATTCAATGTTATTAATAGATGTTAAATTTAAAGAATAGAAATTGTTATCAAAATCTTTTTTTACTATCTCATAGAATTGAGAATGCAACTTATCAATGCTGAATGGATTGCCCAAAAAAAAATATTGCAAGTTGCGATGCTTTAATGTTTGAGAAATAATATCTACTAATTTTTTATTCCTGATATTTGTATTAATTATATGATTAGAAAAAAAAGTTATATCGTATTCATCCAATTTACTAATCTCATCTTCGATTTTTTTCGAAAGAATTTGGTGTATATTATCTGATTGATAAAAATCATTAAACAAATCTTTTAATTTAGATAATCGGAAATTAACATTTTGTTCAGATTGATAGTTTTTTTTCTTAATTATTTGATTTATACCAGAAATAATTTTAAACTTATTAACAATACTAACTAAATTATTAAGAAAATCTTTCTTACAATACTTTTTATATCCATTTTGCAATTTATTTGAAAATCGAACAATACAATCATCAAAATCAATGAAAAGATTGTTATTTAAATAGTATAAGGATTTAAGCCATTTTTTTGTTTTTTTAGTAAGGCTGTTTACAAATAATTGCGAGTCTATATTTAAAAATTCATCATCACAGTTTTTGTCAGATAATATTTCTTTACTTACCTCATAATTAAAAAATATATAATCAGTAAAATCTAATACTAAAATTGCGTTATAACCAAATTTAGTATGTGAAATGTATCTTAATTCCATTTCTTCAATTGAAACTGATAATGTATGTTGAAATTCAATGGCAATATTTTCTACAACACTATCTATTCTATTTTTATTATTATTTATATTAATTTCATAAGTTTTAATACCTGTTTTCTTCATTCCATATTTATTTTCAATCTTTTGATATTGCCAATCTTGATGCCATTGAGACATTGACTTATCTTTTTTCGAGTCATAAATTGATTTTCTTCTTATATATGATTTAGCTCCATTTGTTCTTATTACAGACACAAAAAGATCATCATAATAAGAATACCAAGTATACTTTTTGGGAACAGCGTCAATAAAATCATTAATCGTTATTATAGGTCTACTCATTTTCACTCAATTTATATACATATGTCTCACCTTATATTCTAACAAGCTGCAGATTCGGAAGAATCCGTTCAAGACAAACAACCTGAGTTTGAATCAGAATGATTCCGGTGAAACAAACCAACCAGCTCGGTAGTAGATACTTTTGTTAGGTGAAAAACTTCCATATTTCTATTTATTTAAAAACTCCTCGTGTAAATTATTGATTTCAATAGTGATAGTGGTTAACTCCTCAAATCGTTTAATAAAATCCTCTCCTATTTTGGATTTTGGAAATTTATTTAAACCGTAATTTTTACCTGTTAATTGTAATAGAAGAGCAATACCAATCAGGGGTTGCGGTCTAACTCTTTGAGAATTTTCTTTTAAATAATATAGCCCATTTGTATATTCTAGATCATTAACCTACCCTTCGCAAAATTTCTTTAAATAAATAAATGTACATATTTTGTAACT
>JAIORE010000065.1 GCA_021108315.1 Candidatus Cloacimonadota bacterium | reverse complement strand
AGAAGAGCGGGGAGAACTTGGCAGTGCCCATCCATTATACGATATATTTTGTTAAATAAAGGGAGTTTATGATGAAAAAGAATTCTGATTTTTTTCAAATACTGAATCCTTCCATATATTGCATTGCTTTTCTTTATTTTTTTTACATTTTCATTATTGTTAAACTCAGAAAATTCAGAACTAATATATTATGCTGATAGATCGGTTGATTATTTTTCGAATCTAATATTGGAAGACTCAATTTATTACGCTGTCGGTAGGAATTTTAATAATTATTATCTATACAAATTTAATGAAAATCTGGATATAATTCATAGAGTTAGAATAACTGGATATTTATTTCAAAGAGATTTTATTGCTCATAAAAATAATTTCATCATCGTTGGGTCTACCCATAAAGAAATTTCACTATTCCAAATAAACAAAAAACTTCAAATAAAAAACTCAACTGTATTAAATGGTGTGTTTAAATCAAGTTTTTGTGATAGTAACTCAATTTATATTCTTTGTATGATAGATCAATCACTAATGATTTTTCAATTTGACTCAAATTTAAATCAGATAAATCAAAAAAAAATCAGCAACATACTGCAAAAAGACTATTATGGAGAATGGAAAATCTATTCAAGAAAAGGGAAAAAATTTCTACTGAATAGAGCTTCAGAATCAATCATCTTGTACGAATTTTTTGGAGATTGGGAATTGGAAAATACAATTGTACTAAAAGAAGAAAAAAATAGAAACCAGATTGGTTTTCACAGTGATTCGATATTTTTGTATGATAATAAGAACAATTTATATACATATAATTTAAAAGGAAAATTGATTCAGACAAATGAGTTTAATAATGAGAAAGAAACTAATTCTACTTGGGAACCAGAATCAAATCTAATAGTTTTAAGTTCAAAATACCAAGATAAAATTGAATTATTGAATACTTCAGAAGATCGTATAGCATCAATTCAAGCTGATTTTGCATTTAGAAATTTTGGAATTGAAAAGGTTAGTAATAACTCATATTTATTATATGGTTCATCAAAATATAATTATAAATGGGCTACTTCCAGCTTTGGGTTGATAGTCAAAATTTCTAGGCAGAATAATAATATTAGTTTATTTCACGATAATAACTATGTTGATCAATTAGAAATTGCTTACCAACAACAAGATTCAACTTTAATCTGGAAAATTGTAAATGATTGGTATTTAAAAAACTCTACAAACTCCCTCCCCCAAAATTATGAAAAATATGAACAGGAAACTTATAAACTTTTTGAACAAATATATTCTGAAACTAGTAATTTTATGAATGAGCTAATGTATAACAAGAAAAAAAATATGCCTGAATTTCACTTATTAAAAAATTCAATTCATATTGAAATAGTAGATTCAATCAGGACTATTCCTGATAATGAAGTTTTGCATAAATATAAATTTTATGAGCCAGGTACAAAGATTATAATTAGTAATTTTTTACCTGAATTAGGATTAAAAAATAAAGTTATCCATTCAGATCAAGATATTCAAGATGCTTTATTATTATTTTTATCAAAAAGTAACAACGACAGTAAAGATTTATATAAAAGACTAGAATTTTTATCTCCGTATTTAGATATCGTAAACCATCATT
This sequence comes from Candidatus Cloacimonadota bacterium, assembly GCA_021108315.1. GTDB lineage: Bacteria > Cloacimonadota > Cloacimonadia > Cloacimonadales > TCS61 > JAIORE01. The sequence goes on along the minus strand of JAIORE010000065.1, from coordinate 251 downwards.
GGGGTGATGCTCCTCACATTTTCAGTCAACCAAACTTTTATGATATAATTTTAGATAAAAATTATAAAAAAGCTATCATAAGTTATCGTAATAGATATAGTTTTAAAAAAATACTTTGTGAAAAAGTAGATGATAAATGGAAAAGAAAAAAAGTCTTATATAATGCTATTGAATAACAATGAAAATATTTACGTATAACAAACTAAGGATTTCCCCGCATCCGCATGCGTGGAAATCTTGTTGAACAAGCA
>JAIORE010000429.1 GCA_021108315.1 Candidatus Cloacimonadota bacterium | reverse complement strand
GACGTGTCGATTCACTCCGGTTTTACTCGTCTTTTTTAGTGGCACGCCGAACGTTTGCCAACATGGAGTGGAGCGACATGTTGGCAAATGTCCAGCGTATGCGGAGCTCTTTCACATATTCTCTCAAATTTAGCTCTGATACGTTTGTTAGCCGTTTTTCGTATCAAATATAATAAAAATTACTACCATTTAAAATAAGAATATCTAATAAATTCCAAGAGCTTTTAATGTAAGAGGACCAACAACTCCATCTGGAGTCAAATTTTCATTTTTTTGGAAATTAATTACAGCTTCTTTTACATTCTCTGTGAATTTACCATCTATTAGGCCACTATAAAATCCTTTATTTTTTAAAGCTGTTTGCAATTTTTCTACTTCAATTCCAGAATTCCCTTCTTGAAGAATGTATTGCCCACGTTTTCCTTTTTTAGATTTATACAAGCGTTGCTTATTCGATTTCAAGTAAGTTAATCTTGCAAAACTATTTTCCTCTGCTTCTTTCATCTCTTGAGTTTCCATTTTTAATGCTTCAATTTTTTTACTTATTATAACATCAGAAAAAACTTCATTTTGTATTGTAAGCTTATTTTCTAAATCTTTAATATTTTCAAGTGCAATCTTTTTATCTCCTTTTTCATACATTCGGATATAATCTTCGTGCTTTTTGTCAGCTTCAATTAAAGTAGCTTCAACTATAACATCTTTATTTTGTTTTCCTGTTACTTCCAAAAGGTTTGATGTTGCAATAACAGAAATTGTTTTATCAAATGTTTTTTTGCTTTTATTTTTAACATCAATATAGTTCATTTGAAATTTTCCAAGGTTTAATGTTCCTGTTTTCTTGGGTTCAATTTCAAGCCTAATCAAAAGAGTTCTGTTTTCACCTGAATAGAAATCTTCTTGTTCAATAGTTGTTTGTCTTCCATTAGTATCAGATGTAAACCCAAACACTTCTATTTTCTTAACTTCATTCTTTGCAATGAAGTTAATATTAATATCTTTGGCTACAGTTGTGAAAAGAATTGACATTTCTTCTTGAAAAATTCTGACCATTTGATTAGGACTTTCTATAAAATAGTAATTTCCACCACCATTTTCAGATATAGCCTGCATAAGATCTTCATCATAATCTAATCCTAATCCCATTGTAGAAATATGAATACCTTTGTTTTTAGCTTCTTTAACTAAACGCTTAATTTCAATAGGATTAGTTACACCTTCATTAGCTAATCCGTCAGAAAGAAGAATTACTCTATTAATAAAATCTTTACTAATATACTTTTGAATTTCATCTGCACCTTTCATCATTCCACCCGTAAGATTAGTTGAGCCACGTGGGGATAAATTATTGATGCAGGCTTTGATCATCTCAGGTGATTCTACGGGAGAGGATGGCCAAATAACAGTAATTAACTCATCATATTCCACAACAGCAATTCTATCAGAAGGTTTAAGAGTATTAATTAGGATGTTAGATGCTTTTTTAGCATAATCTAATTTCCCTTTACCACTCATAGAACCAGATCGATCTAAAACTAATCCAAGATTTAATTTTGGTCTAGGATTATTAAGATTTTCTTCAATTTCAGGAATTTGAAATTGGACAAGTATATAAATCGTTTGTTTTTCATTTGTTAAGATATATGGGTGATCAACTTTTATTGTAGGATTAATCGAAATCGCTCTAATAAATATCCATAAACTTAACATAATAACCGTCAAAACTAATTTACATTTCATTTTTCCTCCATTTTTTATTAATTTATTGATAGCGTAAATTATAGGTGACCAAGTCACATTTTCATCAAATATAATAAATTTGTTATCAAAATTTTATTTCAAAGTCTCAAGACAAAATTCTTTTTTTCTTTTTTTACTTATAATTTT
>JAIORE010000155.1 GCA_021108315.1 Candidatus Cloacimonadota bacterium | reverse complement strand
ATCAGAAAGATCGCAGCCACAAAATGTGCAAAAATTACTTTTTAAATCTGTTATAATGTCAGGATTCTTACTCGGAAGCAGGGTACTTCCTTTATGACCGGGTTGACCACCACTCTCTTTATTAGTAAGACCTCGAAGGCTTTTATTTTTTCGGGAAAAATCTGAGGACGGTGAAAGGGATGAATTTTTGCTATTTTTTTTATGTCCCATATCCTCAATGATTTTTAGAAGTTGTTCCACTTTGGCTGTAAGTATTTTGACCTCTTCTCGAAGAGCCTTATTTTCTATTCGTAATTTTTTATTTTCTTCTTGTAATGTCATATAAACATTATATTTTTTTGATACTTTTTAGTCAAATATAAAACTACCTGAGTAGTTACATTCTTTTAATGTTTCTTTAAAATCTTGGTTCTTAAATGTATATTCACCAAACCTAATTATTTGTGAGATGTTTTCCACTTGATTTGTAATTTTTGTAATCAAGGCTTGAGCAAAACGATTAGGTTTTTTGCAAAAAGGAACATTAAATCCCCCTTTTTTATTGAATCTCATCATTCCATTAAAACAAGATCGACTCAAAAACAGAAAATCAAGAGGATTTTTTTCTAAATTAAATCTTTTTCGGACATCGTAGTAGTATTCTCCATTTGAAATTGAGAGTTTTTTACCCTCTTCGGTAAGAAATTTCCTAACTAATCCGCTCGTTATTTCTCCTAATTGTAAAGCTTTGTAGAAAGCAATTAAATGGGGATTACTATCACATAGAAGAGCTTTTTTGGGTCGTACATTAAAAGCAACTACTCCTGTTCCCATAAATGGTTCTACCCATCTATCATATTTCAGGTCTTGCATATTTGTAGAAATCCAACCAACCAATTTGGTTTTGATTCCCTGTGATTTTATTGGTGGTACAAATACTTTCATTTTTTACTTTTTCTTTTTGGTTTAGGTTTATTTATTAATTTTATATCTTTCCCTGTAAATTTAAGAAACTCAGACAATTTTGTGAGCTTTTTATATTCTCCTTTAGAATTTGCTTTGGGAACTTGTAATACTCCCTGATTAATCCAGTAGTCATCGAACACTTTTTCACCTAGATTAATAAAAACACCTTTTCCTTTTAGCAAATCGTTAATAAAGTCAATACTTCCAATATTTGCAGTATTCCCACTACCACCTTTATCGCTCGAAATCTTCCATTTTTCTTCTGCAAAAAAAAATAAATCTGTAATTACCGAAGATATTTTATCTAATTCAGAAAGTTTTAGTCTTTCTGTTTCATCAATATCTGTAGATTTTGCTCTTGTATATAATATTCCTAAACAAATATGAGAAACATATTCAGCATATGGATATTGAATGTTTTTGCTACTTGTTCGTACTTTGAAATATTCCCCGTGAGAACCAAGAGTGAAACCATTACAGAAACCACAATAATCTTTCAATCTATATGTTGTTTTTATATCAACTGCAAATTTTATTGATTTATCGTCTTTTTTGACAAAAGAAAGGTCAGGATACCAATTCTGCTTTTCAGCTAAGACAAGATCATATCCATTAATTTCAGCAAATTCTTTGAATTTTGGAAATAGTTGTATTTCTAGAATTTTTGAATCTGATGAAATTGTGTAAATATTTTCATCTATATCAATAAACCCTTTAATACTCCAATCACCACTATTTGTTGATACATATTTAGTTAATGTTTTTGCAAACTTCTTAAGATTTTCAAGAAATTCTTTTTTTATTTTTCTCATCTACCACCTCATTTTTTGTTATAAAATTTCTTTAGTAGTCTATGTCAATTTTTTCATTAATTCGAATTTACAATCAATGACCGAGACTGTTCACATCTCATCCCACCTTTTTCAATAAGTTAGCTGCTATAGCTTTGGTAATATTGCACA
>JAIORE010000092.1 GCA_021108315.1 Candidatus Cloacimonadota bacterium | reverse complement strand
TCAAGATAACTTCCAAAAGGATAAGATGTTATAAAGTTAGGTTAACACCTATGGGGCGAACGGAGAAGTGGGAAACGATTGGCAATTCAATACGCCGGCTCATCTCACCAACAGTTCAATTATCAATGGTGTGTATAATATTGATCTTACTTCTACAGGCAATACTTTCCATGATTTCACTTCCCAAACTTCCGGTAAAGTGTATGTGGAATACGATTGGAAACTTATCACAAATGATTGGACAGCTTGCATTTATCCCGTTGAAGATATGATCTATTTACGTTATGATTGGTTGGGAAATATCACTTATGATGAAACAAGTGCCTTTACCACACCTACATCTGTAACCCAAATCAATTTTACTCAATGGTATGATGTGAAAATATGTTATGACCTTGATAATGATACTTTCTCTTTTTGGATTGATGGAATTCAATATATAACAGATGCTGCTACAAATTCTATCAGCTTTATCAACTCAATTTATTTCCTCAATCTCAATGCACCCAATTTTGTACAACAAATTGATGAGTTTATAGTTTATAACGATACTGCTCCCGATACTCCCCAAAATCTTACCGCAACCGAAAATATTAATAATATTACATTGAACTGGGATGCAGTTCCCGAACCTTTATTTGTGAATTACAAAATATTCCGTAATACAACTGCCAATCCTACAACCGAAATTGCGGAAGTTGGACCAAGTGTAACAACTTATGTTGATGCTGTAAGATCTTCTCAAAATACAGATTATTATTACCGTATAAAAGCAGTTGGATTGGATGGACAGGAAAGCGATTATTCTAATGAAATAGTAGAAGTTCAATTAAAACCGGATATAAGCTTTAATCCAACAGAATTTGAAATTAAATTGAACACATCAAGTAGTACTCATACAGATAATTTTAATATGAACAATAGCGGAAATGGTAAATTGAATTATTCAATTAATGGAGATGATGATTTAGATAATTTTGGAAGTTGTTTAGATTTTGATGGTTCATATGATTATGTACGTCTTGGCACTGATTCAATTTTTGATTTTGGACAAACATTCACAATTTCTGCTTGGATAAAACCTGAAACTCTAATATATCATGGAGGTATTGTAAGTAAAGTGATTTCTACTTTAGTTGGAGGTTATACATTTATGTTAACTTGCAATAATAACGGAGAAATTGCTGCATACAACGAAAACAATGGTTGGCAAGAATCTAACAATGCTGGTATAATTGTAGGTAACTGGTATCATATTACATTTGTACTTACTGGTGGTCGTATTTATTATTATGTTAACGGTGAATATTGTGGTGATGATCCATTTGTTTATTCAGATAATACTGCACATCATATGTTTGTTGGAAATTGGTATATTGATAATGCTCATGTTTTTGATGGCATAATTGACGATGTTCGTATCTGGAATTTAGCTTTAACTCATAATGAAATAGAAGCAAGTATGCATAATGAATTAATCGGTGCTGAAACTGGGCTTGTAGGTTATTGGAATTTCAATGAAGGTTCTGGCAATATTGCTTATGATTCTACTCCAAATGGAAATAATGGTGTCCTCACACAAATGAATCTATCAACTTGTTGGGTTACCTCAAACTTACCAAGATCAATTCTTTCATTCAATCCTTATTTTGGGATAATAAATGCAGGTAGAGTTTCCCAGCAAATCGAAATGATAACAGACGGAACAAACCTAACAGATGGAGTTTATAATATAAATGCAGTAATAATTTCCAATGCAATTGCCCCTGATGATAATTTGGAAATTCCTGTTACGGTTAAAGTAGATTACAATCCTCCAGTTGCTGTTCAGAATGTTGTATTTACTTCTATAGATGTTCGCAGATGAATTGATACTCTTTAATCATAATTATCTTGAATCCAATTTTAAAT
>JAIORE010000343.1 GCA_021108315.1 Candidatus Cloacimonadota bacterium | reverse complement strand
AATATAGATTATTTGTCAAGCTTTTTATTAAAGTTAAATGCATAATATATTAAGAGGTTAATGCTTATATATGCCTTCTTTTATTAATCAACAGAATCATAGATAGTTTGAGAAATTGGCATCTCAATACTGGAAACAAGTGACCTTCTACTAACATCTATATTATCATCAATTTCAGGACTACTAAAATCACTGTTGTCATCAATCTATACTTGATAACCAATTATAAAACTACCCTGATCAGTTTCCCAAAACAGCCTGTCCGTTAAGGACATTTCGTAGTTGTAGGAAATGGTCGGATAAAGCGTTTCTCCAAGATCAATAGTTTGTTCCAAGGCAAAATCCGATCCTGCAAAACCGGAATCAATAGTCTGCACACTCCAATATAAAGTAGGTGGCAGTTGAAATCCTGTTAAAGAGGTTTGAATTGTCCAGGAAGTATTCATATACTGATTTCCATACGCTACTACATATCTCTTTCCTGTTGCAGGATCTGCTAGTGGAGTAATTATATCAGTTCCATCAGAAGATGTTCCGACTCTGAGATTGTATGTAAGAATAATGGATGGAGACTCACTATCACTGCCGGAATCCCAGCTAAAGGTGATCGAATCATTAGAAACAACTGCCTGTAAACTAGCCGGAGCAATCGGAATTGTATTTGATCTGATCACATCATTTCTATACAGTTTTGTGTGCATCACTCCAACACTGTCCTGTCCCATAAGCAATATATCAAGATCACCATCATAATCTCCCCAAGTATTATGCGATCTCCAAAGACCGGGAAATTGGTAACCCATTTCCTTAAATTCACCATTTCCCTCATTACGAACTAAAATACTTTTTGAAAATCCTGTTTGATAGTGGTCAGAGCCGGATGTAAAATAATCCATATCACCATCATTATCATAATCTCCAAGACAAAGTTCTCCATAATGAAGTGCTGTCAAATCAGTAACTAAATCTTCTTGTTCAGTGAATGTATCATTGCCGTCATTACGGTATATGTTTATGAAGCAGTTAGTTCTGGTTCCTGAATTGATGATGTCCAGATCATTATCATTATCAAAATCTCCCCAGACAACACTGCTGTCATATTGAGGTGTTAGACCGGCACTCTGCACAAATACATCATTACCGTCATTCCTGTAAATCTGTGAATAGCTTGAATTTGTAGTGGTTACTCCTGTTATTGCAAAATCCAAATCTCCGTCACCATCGTAATCACCCCAATCACCGGTTACTTTCCATATTCCAAGTATATCACCAAGGTCAGTTTCAGCAAATGGAAAAATAGTTGTTTCAACCCAGTTAGAGGTGGTATCGGTTAATGCAAAGTTATTAAGAATTCCATAATTATTGTTTAAAGAATTATCTACAAGATATACTTCATCTGTATTTGAGCTGTCTGCTTCTCCCTGATTAAAATTGTAATAGGCTACCAGTCCGGTTTCGTCACCATTGAATTGCAAATACATATTATTCACTATTTCAGATTGAGTACGGGCTATACTCCAAATTCGAACCTCATCAATATAACCCTCAAACTCTCCATCAACTAAATTAGAATTATCACCGATCTGGACTGCATCATCGTTTAAATCAATAGTTCCGCTTACAGACTTGGATACATCCCAAACACCATCCACATAAAGAATCATTGTACTGCCATCATATACTCCGGCAATATGGTGCCACAAACTATCATTAACATTTATGCTTCCTCTGGCATTATCAACACCGGATAAAGAGAAATTAATATAATCAGTTGTCCCTCTTCGTTTCAGTTTCCAACTATTATCACCTTTAGTTACAATTCCTTGAGAGCCTGCATTAAACTGGTCTACTTTTATCCAAGCTTCTACTGTCATTAATGGGTGTAATACAAAAAAGTAATAATCATAAGCAATAGATTAAATTTAAAAATAACTG
>JAIORE010000060.1 GCA_021108315.1 Candidatus Cloacimonadota bacterium | reverse complement strand
ATTGAACTGAAAAATATGTTTTGAAAAATTGTATTAATAAACAGGGTCATAAATAGTGAATAACGAAGAGCAATAAGTGGTTCGCAGTAAAACGTGAACCGCTAATTGCGATCCCCTACAGCATTCAGTAATTCTCAATTCACACTCACTTTGTTCGCTGCGAATCAAGTCTTGCTTGAAATATTTTATAATTCATAAACAAACATATTGTAATAATTTTCTGCTGATTGTTCTTCAAAAACAAGTTTTATACCGATTTGAGAAGAATTTTTAATATTTGCTACCGAAAACAGAAAATTAACACCCATTTTTTTTAACAAATCAATATCCAAATCACAAATTATACTTGGACAATTTTGTTTAATCCAATTCTGATCATTCAGATTCAAGCCAATATCATCATCAAAAAGATAGGTTTGTAAACCCCAATGATGATAATAATCATAAAGTACTTTGTTATTTTTTAACTCATTTTCTATAATTGGAGTAAATTTTTGCTTAAATGATAAAGAATAAAAAGGTTGATAAGCTCCCAATGTTTTAAAACCGTTGATATTGGCAATTGTTGGCTGAAATCCAATACAACCTATTCTAATTTTATTTTTATCGTAATTGTGATTTTTTTGAGAAAGTTTTTCGTCTATACGACCAAATTGTTCATAAGCAATTACTTCTCTGAAAGAAGGTTTCTCAGTCCATATTTTCGCACTGGAATTCATAAAAATAATACCAATTTGAACAAAAATGATAATCGAAATAATAATAACTATATTTTTTTTTCTACGGAAAGTAAAATAAATTTGGGATAAACATAAAGCCCACAAAACATACCAAACAGCAGCCGAAATAAAATAAAATCTGGTATAATTAAACCCGATCTGTAACCTGTTATAAACATCACTTAGCGGTTTGAAGTGATAAGTCCCATAAAGAATTGCGATAAATATCTGAAACAGTAAAAGGGTAATGCTTAATCGTGCAAACTTGTTAGCCTTATTAAAAAATAACAAACTTATCATAATAATCGGAAGCATTAAGAATTGATGAAATGAGGGAGCGTGAATTCTGGATTCTACTAAAAAGTTTAGAAAATAGTTCAAGAATACTTCTCGAAAACTTTGAGCATAGGTTGTAATTTCAGAACGGTTTGTAGGGATTTTATCAATGAACTTCACAATAAAGAAAGAATAATTGATCGCAATATATAGAATTAATAATATAAAAAAGCTTACTAGTAATGAATTCACATTTTGTTTCTTCAGCAACTGATAAATAATAATGCCAATCAAAATGAGAAGAATGAAAATACCGCTTAAAAAAAAGCTTGAATAAAATGGAAAAACGATGATAAAAAAATAATAAATTGGTTTTCGCTGGTTTTGATGAATATTGTAAATTGCATAAGTTAGAAGCGGTAAACCTGCAACAGAAAGTCCACCTTGCGACCAGAAAGGTAAATAAGCAAAGGCAATAGAAATAAATGCCGAAAGATATTTGGGAAATCGAATTCCACCCAAAATATTGATCAGAAAATACAAACCAAAGATTGCCACAATACGAATAACTACCTCATTCAAAACAAATCCCCAAAGAATTCCAAGTTTCCAATATAATTTTGGAACAGAAAGAATGGAAACTCTGAAAATCGGTTCTAATCCAGGCATATAATTTTCTTCAACTTCAGTTGAAGGAAAAAAATGTCCATTAAAACTTCCATCAAAAATACCTAGATGACTCAGTTGATCAAGATTATCAAATTGAGGAATATATGAATCTTTACCTTTTACAAAATAAGGTAAAAAATAGAGCAATAGAGCAATAAAAAATATAATAAGAATCTTTTTATTCATTTTCAGTTATTGTTTCCTTTTAGTTTAATAAAAAAATTTGCCAGTAGAGTAGAGACAGGTTTCCAGATATTCCATATAAATTTAATAGT
>JAIORE010000345.1 GCA_021108315.1 Candidatus Cloacimonadota bacterium | reverse complement strand
CGCTTTTAAGCGGTTCACGAATTCAAACCTCCAGTTCAACTGGAGGTCATTGATTGCGGAGTACAATTATCCATTTTCAGTATATTCATATAACATAAGTACCCACATTCAGATTGAGAGAAAAGCAAGTAGAACGTGGCGTACTCGACCATTAGTGGAATTAGGTTTGAATTGATTAAAAATGAATCTAAGGCGTTTAAAAAATATTGATAATGTAATTATTTATCAGTACTTAAATAATAATTCAGACCAGCATTGTTAATATCAAAGATAAAAAAATAAAAAAATTAGGAGTGAATCAAATGAATATTATATTTAAAGAAGCACAAATGATTAGACAAACGAAATTAGGAAAACAATTAATACTGTTAATTATATTGGTAAGTACAATGAGTGGGGGAATGTCACTTGAGAATACATTAAATGAAAAAATATCTCTTTTAACAAATATTCAATCAAAATTGTTATCTCAAGAAAGCATTCAATCAGTAATTGATACAGTTGAAGTAAAAGTAGATTTATGTGATTATGATATGCCAAGTGAACTATGTAATAATGAACAAATAATTGAAAGACTTTTGCATACTCGTAAATTGAGTATGAAACATTTTGGAGATATAAAATTAAAGATGGAAAAAGTTCTATATAATTTACATTTTGAAAGAGAAGAGAAATCAGTTTATACATTTGATAACGGTTTATATTTTTTCCAATGCTCTGAATGGTGTCACGGGAAAGATAGAATTACCTTTAATGTGATAGGAATCAATGAACATCCTTCTGTAGGATGGTTTTTCACAATAATATTATCATCTTTTTCCCCAAATATTCCTAGCAAATATAAAGGAACTGGTCACTAACTTCTGTTTCGGCATTTGAAATACACACTGCGCTGTGTAAACAATCTGAACCGGATATGAAATATTACATCCGTAGATAACATTGAAAGAACTTTTACTTTTTAACATTTTCGATGGAACTCTGGAAAGATTAACTGAATTTATAGATCAAAATCGGAAAAAGAACATCAATGCTAAATCAAAACAATGTAGCTCATTTCTTCAATTTCCGATTTTTTTTCTAAATGAAAGTATTGACGAAAAATATTTATTTCATATTTTAACAAGTGTAAATATTCATTTTGGGTAATTACTGTATTTTGTGAAAAAATGAGAAAGGAGAAAGTTAGAATGATAACAAAATATTATATTGATACATCAGTTTTTGGTGGGTATTTCGATTCTGAATTTGAAAGAATCACCAAAAAACTATTTTCAAAAATTGAAAAAGAAAAAATTATAATACTATATTCAGAAATGACTGAAAGTGAATTATTACCAGCTCCCAAAAAGGTTCAGTCTTTTGTTCGTGGTTTATCTTTTGAAAGTATTGAATACATTGAGATTTCCGAAGAAGCAATCCAACTAGCTGATAAATATATAAACGAAAAAGTTGTTGGTAAAACAAGTCGAGATGATTGTATTCATATTGCTTTAGCTACAATCCACAAAGCAGATGTGTTGATAAGCTGGAACTTTAAACACATTGTAAATTTGTGTAAAATTAGAGGTTATAATTCTGTGAATTTAAAACTTGGTTATTCAATAATTGAAATAAGGTCACCAAAGGAGATAATTAATTATGAAGAAGAGTAATAATGAAGAATTCAAAGCAGTAGATTTTATGCGTCAAGTTCGTGATGAAATCAGTAAAGATATCGAAAACTTTGACTACAAACAAATCAAAAACTATTTTGCTGAAAGACGACAAAAGATTAGAATTATTCCTTTGCCAAACATTCACAAACATTCATAGAAAAATTCCACTAACAAACAGCTCCACAGCCAAGCGAGAAGAAAAGCAAGAAGAGCGTGGTAGCTGCCCAACCATTGGGCGACATATAGTTCATCAAAAGAAAAAAGAAAACGAGACAAAAACTGA
>JAIORE010000262.1 GCA_021108315.1 Candidatus Cloacimonadota bacterium | reverse complement strand
CGCTTTTAAGCGGTTCACGAATTCAAACCTCCAGTTCAACTGGAGGTCATTGATTAATAAATGAGAAAACAAATTTGGAGGAAAAAATGAAAAATTTATTAACAATTTCTGTTGTATTTTTTATATCAGTCAATATATCCGCAAATAATAATGATGGCTTGAAAAAAGATGATATTTTAACAGAATTGCTACCTCAACAAAGCACAACAGGAAAATTCAGACCCGATAATGTGAGTATAGGAATAACAGAAAGATCAACAAAAAATCAAATTATTATTAGTGGTGTTCCATCATATTTATGGCGACATGGTTGTGGTCCAACTGCATTAGGCATGGTAATTGGATATTATGATGGGATAGGTTTCTCAGCCCTTATTGATGGCAATGCCTCTACTCAGACTAATAATGTAAATAATGCTATTGCAAATTCTGAACATTACAACGATTATTCAGAACCGATTGATTACTACCCTGATTTATTCACCGATATGTCCGAAACCGATGGTGCACATACTTCAAATTGTATTGCCGATTTCATGGAAACATCATGGAGTAGTGAAGAAAGTCGATACGGTTCGAGTTGGAGTAATTTGATTAGTGTAGCTTTTACAGAATATGTTCAGACATGCAACGATGATTATTTCACAAATACAACTTATGAAAGGTTTTCCGGAGCAAGTTGGGATACATATAAAAATGAAATTAACAATAACAGACCGGTTGTTTTGTTAGTTGATTCTGATGGTAACGGATATACCGATCATTTTGTAACAGGTATCGGATATGATGAAAGTAATTCGACCTATGCAATTTATGACACATGGGATAATTCTATTCATTGGTATCAATGGCATAGATTGTCAAATAATTATGGTTGGGGAATCTATGATTTTAATACTTTTGAAATTAATGGCATAGTCAATTTACCCGATTTATTTTCTTTTGCAGAAGACGGTCAATTAATTGAAAATTTCGCAAATTATTCAGATGACATCGATCTTGATGTTTTTACTTTGACAGTTTCTGGAAATACTGAGATCAATGCAGAAATAGATGGATTGAATGTGACTTTCACAGCAACAGCAACAGAAAACTGGAACGGAACGGAACGGAACAGAAACATTAACATTTAGTGTAATCGATAATCAGGGCATAGCAGTAGCTTCTGATGATGTTGATGTAATTATTTCTTATCTAAATGATACTCCGTTTGTAAAAAATCCAATTGCCGATTTTGCTTTTGATGAAGATACCTTTGATAATTCAATAAATTTGAATAATGTTTTCGATGATGTTGATTTGATTTATGGAGATGAGCTTTCTTTCAGCTATTCAGGAAATATAAATATCATAGTAGAAATCTCAATTGATGGAATTGTAACTTTCGTTCCAATTGCAAATTGGAACGGAAACGAAACAATTACATTTACTGCAACAGATAACTATTCAGAACAAATCAGCGATGAAGTAGTTGTAAAAATTAATGCGATAGTTTATCAAGTTACAAAACTTGTTGGTAATTCTCCAAATCCATTCAATCCAACTACAACAATTATATATCACTTAAAAGAATCATGTTTTATCAATATTGACATATTCAACATTAAAGGTCAGAAAGTTAATTCTTTAGTTAATCAATCTCAAAATGCAGGGAAGAAATCAATTATTTGGGAGGGTATGAATTCTCAAAAAAATAAAGTTGGTTCTGGTTTGTTTTTCTACAAATTGTGCAACAACGGAAAATTTCATTCAATGAAAAAATGTATAATGGTGAAGTAAAAAAAATAAGAATCAGTCTGAAGTTAGTTCAAGGCTGGTTCTGTTTTTCTTAGGATTTTGTGGCTAACAAACAGCTTCCCGCCCGAAAAGAATGGGCGGGACAGCTGCCATCCATTTGCCAACATGTCGCTCCACTCCATGTTGGCAAACGTTCGGCGTGCCACTA
>JAIORE010000407.1 GCA_021108315.1 Candidatus Cloacimonadota bacterium | reverse complement strand
ATTGCAATAGTTTAACGAAGCTAAACCTGTTCGCTTTCGCTACGGCTTACTTACCGATTCAAAGAGCTTTGACCATCTCATTACTGAGAAGTAGCCATCTTTTTCACTTCCGACCGAACGGAAAATTAGTCGGACTGGATTTACACCAGCTGACTATACAACACCTCGTGACGCACCAGACTTTCACGGACTAAGAAAAAGATTCTTGAAACCACGAATTAGCACAAATTAACACGAAAAATAAAAGAAAAAAAAAAGATTATTTTTTAGATTTTGGATTAATATGATCTTGATGATTTCTTGATAAATCCAATTAATCTAATAATCCTATAAATCCAAATTCAGACATTCTTTCTTTTTGTCTGTGTTTGTCCGTGGCAAAGAATTTCTTTTCTTTTTATCCGCGAGAATCAGCAGCAAAATCTTTTTTTCTTTCTCTGTGGTAAATATTTTTTTCGTGTTAATTAGTGGTTTCATTTTTCTCTTGTTGAATTTGAGGTTGTTCCTGAAGAGCAATTTGCCTTTTGATAACTCTGGCAAAATCATTGTAAAAAGTGAAAATCATCAAAACAATCAAAAAAGAAAATCCTAATCTTTGCAATACAGCTTGAGTATTTACAGAAAGTGGTTTTCGAAAAATACCCTCAATAAAGCAGAAAAATATATGTCCACCATCTAAAATCGGTATAGGAAGCAAATTCATAATCATCAAAATAAGACTAATTGATCCAAAAAAAATTAGAGCAGTATCCCAGCCTTTATTTATTGTCTGTTTGCTCATAGTAACTAACATAACCGGTCCACCCAAATTATCTTTCATATCTTTAGGCTTAGTTATAACTTTGCTCAATCCAACGTAGTTCATCACTATGATATTCATAGTAGTTGCTATTCCGTAATTAACTGACTCACTAAACGAATAAGTTTCTTTAACTTTGAGTGGAAGTTTTTTTGAAATACCAATAACTCTATCATTTTCCAGTGGATTATCCCTCAATTTTATCTGTTTTTCAAAAATTTGTGAATCACGTTCTATAACAACTTCTATAGCATCGTTCTTTGATTCATTAATCATTTTTTTTAGATCATACCAATCCGTCACTTTTTTATCATCAATCTCAAGAATTAGATCTCCTTTCAGTAAACCAGCCTGATAAGCAGGTAATCCCGGAAAAACTTCTCCGACAATAGCAGAAGATTTCGGTAATAAATTTGTTGCAAGTTCATTTATATCAATATTTTCAACAGAAAATTTAATTGTATTACCATCACGCTTTACTTGAAAATAATTAACATCATCTTTTTCTAAGTGCTGAAAAATATCACTCCAACCCTTTACTTCAATATCATTTACAGAAATAATTTTATCATCAACCTGAAATTCACTAAAAATTTCTGAATTAATATTTCCAATTATCGGTAATTCATCTTCATAGCTTCTGCCAATCATAAAACTGAAAATAAACAGAAGAATAGCGAGAATCAAATTTGCAAAAGGACCGGCAAATGCAATCAAAGCACGTTCCCACCATTTTTTTGTATTAAAAGAACATTCTGAATCAATATTTTGTTCATCAGGATTTTCACCTTTCATCTTCAAGTATCCACCCAATGGAATTAGCGAAATTCTATATTCGGTTTTCCCTTTTTTAAATGCTAAAAGCTTCGGTCCAAACCCTATAGAATATTTTTCAATTTCCACCTTAAAAATCTTGGCAACAATGAGGTGTCCTAATTCATGGATAGCTACAATGAAACTTAAACCAAGAATTACAGCAATAATTTCAATCATATTTTTTCCTTTCAATCTTTATAAATAACCTTTTTCCAATTCTTTTGTTACTCTTTTCAGGTCAAGCTTTTTGGAAACATCATTATTTATACAAAATCCAGATGAATTAGAAAAGAGGAAACCAGTAGAGTAGAGACAGGTTTCCAGATATTCCATATAAATTTAAATAGTTTT
>JAIORE010000423.1 GCA_021108315.1 Candidatus Cloacimonadota bacterium | reverse complement strand
TATTACAATATCGTGTAATGATAGGGCTTTGACCGATACAAGTGGTAAACATGGGATTAAATAATAAATCTAATAAATTCTGCCAGTTTTTCTTGCTGATGGCACAGTACACCCTTTAGTGAATATCATCATTCATTTTTATAAAGCATATTTCCATTTTTAAATACCATATAAATTTTTTCTAAATTGTCAATAGATTGAAGTGGATTTTCTTTTACAATCAAGATATTTGCTTTTTTATTTGATTTGATAGAACCATATTTATCATAAACATTTAACCAATCAGCAGGATATTTTGTAGCACCTTTTATAATTTCAATTTCAGAAAGTCCAAGGTTTTTCAATATTTTTATTTCCTGAAATGTATCCGGCATGCAACTATCAATTCCAACGATAATTTTAACATTTTGTTTTATCAATTCTTTGATAAAAAAGGAAGACATCATATATAATGTTTTTACAATTTCCGTAGTTTCTTTATCTTTTTCTTCCGATTTATTGAACACCGTTAGAGTCGGACATATATAAACATTGTTTTGCACCATTTTATCTGCAAGTTTATGTAATTTTTCAATTGAAATCGAATCTATTCCCATTGAAAATATTTTCATAGCCAAAGCTTGATATTCTTCAGGTTTGTATTTTGAATTTAATAATTTATTATGTTCTTTTTGAAGATCATCTTTCAGAACTGATGGCCAGGGAGCTTTTCCATGTTCGATGCATTTAATCCCAAGATCAATTGCCAAATCCATAGGGATCGAATTAAATAAAGGAGCTCCCGGATCGTGTGTAATCGGTAAGTTGATTTTTTCAGCTTCTTTCACAAAATATTTGTAAATTTTTAAATCAAATCTATTAAATGTTTTTATTAAAGAAGCTTTGTTTTCTTGTAATTTCTGAATTATTGTATCAACATCTTTTTCCGTATTTATCGAAACAGTAAATCCGGGAAGTTTTTCATTAAATTTTCCCCAATGTAACGGACTTCTTTCCAGCATCGGTCCTGCATAAAATATTTCAGGTCCGATCATTTTGTTCGAGCTGATATCTTCTTTCATCTTTTTCAGAGCATCAAAAGGTCCACCGACATCTCTTACTTGTGTAATGCCTTTATGAACAAATTGCTCTAATATCTTTTCTTTTTCGTTATTCTCAAATGTCGTGAGCCAACACAAATGAGCATGACTTTCAAAAAGCCCCGGAACTGCATATTTATTGATGCAATCAATTATTTTAAAATCAGGGAAATTCTTTTTGGTTGATTTCTTAATTTCTTTGATAAGATCATTTTCAATAAATATATCTACATTTTCTTTAATAACTTCATTTTCGACATCAAGATAATTTATATTTTTTAATAAAATCTGTTTTTTCATTATTTTATCCTTTTTTTTATGTTATTCCTCATTTTTTCTGTTAAATAATATCCACCTATTTGGTTAGATTCTCCTTTGAACTCAATTAAATCTGCTTTTATAAAATTTTTAATCAGGCGTTCATTTGTTTTTGAGGGAATGCCTGTAAGCTCTGAATATTGGAAGTTCTCTTTGTTCATTTTTTATTTCTTCTGTGGTAAATTTCTAATTAAAGTTTACCTGTTATATGTGATGAGCTCGTAAAAAGAAAAATCAATCCTCTCTTTCCGTTTTCGGATTTTTCAAATTTTAATAAATTTTAGTGAGAAATGGTCATTTATGCGGCAAATTTAGTTGTAAATTCGTTCATAGTGAAAAAATCAGATTTAAAATTTAAAACATAGACATTTTTATGCACTTTTTGGAGATATTTTGCAATTCTGAACACATTGATGACCCTGTTTATTAATACAATTTTTCAAAACATATTTTTCAGTTCAATACAGCAAAAATATGTTTTTGTAAGTCAAAATTTATAATTTTTTTGAAATTTTACTCAAAAAATTATCATTTTAACCAAATTTACAAAAAAAACAGAAATTAACCTATTTCGATGATTAATTTCTGCGAGCATGACCTGA
>JAIORE010000399.1 GCA_021108315.1 Candidatus Cloacimonadota bacterium | reverse complement strand
TATAAAAAATAGGCAAAAATCTCTTACGGGAGAGATGGGTTTAAAATGGCATTTTTATAAAGTGTTACCTACTTTTAAGGGTTTATGAAAGATGCCAAATAATGCTGTAAAAGCAATTGAAAATCCCGATATTCTAGAAATAATTTCAATAATATTAGATTTCTTTCCTGAAAATAGATTTCAATATTGTTCGGAAATAATCCATTCCATTAATAAAAATTTAAAAAGAAATTTTTCTTTAGAAACAGCAAAAACGAGGGAATCTTACGTACTTGGAGCAGGTTTTGTCGGCAGAAAAGAGGAATTGGCAAAATTAAAAGAACATTTGGATATTGAAAATATCAACAAAGTTTTTCTTATCAAAGGCAAAGAAGGTATAGGCAAAAGCCGATTATTTATGGAATTCAGGAAATATTGCCAATTACAAAGCATTGAATTTCTCGAAGCAAATTGCAGAGAAAAAATTTCTAAAACCTACGCTCCTTTTATTGATATTCTGAATGATATTTTATTCAATGCTTCTAAAGAAATCATCGAAAAATACGGATCGGAATTGAAAAAAATACTACCAAATCATAAATTATTTTCCGAAATCAAAGCAAATCCTACTCAGGAACCGAAAACCGAGCGTGGAATACTGATTCAGAGCATAACAAATTTTCTGGTGGAATATTCAAAACAACAAAACGCGAAAACTGTTATTTATCTGAATGATCTGCATTGGGCAGATGAAACGAGCTTGGAAGTTCTACAGGAATTGATGTATAAAATTTCTACAATTGAACCTAAGTCTTCTATGATATAATATCGGTTTATGGTTAACTTTAATGATTGTAATGGTTTATAATCCCAATTAGTGTATGGTTAAGTCACTTTTTAAAATACACAAAAAAAAATTGTAAAATTCATAAATTTATCTCCCAATAACATTACATAAAACGACTAAGCTGCTAATAAAATGTATGTCAAGAATTATTAGTTCACCCTACACTAAGAATTCTGTAACTTATTGAAAATTAACAAATTACAGTTCAATATTTTTTTTCATGGAAAACTCAGGTTGAAAACGCGAAAGATTCGAAAATAAATTTATTTGTATTCAGCAGTGCCCGAGAAGAAGAAATTGATAAAATCGAATCAACTTTAACAAAACTAAGAGACAAAAAACGACTGGAAGAAATAGAACTTCATCCGTTTGATACAAAAGATGTAAAAAATTATATTGAAGCGATTTTCGGTAAAAACTATATTGCTGATTCCCTGCAAACAGAAATTCCTGAAATTGGTAAAAAAGTAGGTGGAAATCCATTTTTCTTGCAGCAACTGATGAAATCTCTCGTGGAAAAAGGATTAATCAGTAGAAAATTATTAAAATGGGAATTATCAAAATCTATAAAAGAGATAGAAATTCCTAGCAATTTGAAAGAAATAATTAAGAAAAGTATAGAAAACCTAAAATTATCAAATAACGAAAAGAAAACACTACAATATTTTACTCTACTGAATAAACCAATAACCATAGAAGAATTCAAAAAAATACTTCCCTCAGAAATTGATATTAACCTGAAAGATTTCTTCATAGATCTAGAAAACATAGAACTACTTATCTCAGAAAAACAGCAGAACATAGAAACCAAAAAGTCCCTGTCTCTTTCCTACTCTTTCACCCATTCTCTCATCCATGAAGTTATTGAAGAAGAAATAATAGAAAAACAAGAATTCCATCACCATATTGCTCAAAGAATAGAAGATATTTATAAAGATAAACTTGATGAATATATTGATGAACTGGCAAATCATTACTCGCAAACAGATGATATGGAAAAAGCTATTCATTATCTTGAAAAAGCTGGTGATAAAGCGAAGGAAAATTATGAAAATGAAAAAGCGATATGTTATTATGATAAATTAATTTCATTAATGATTCTGTTGATTAATAAAAGAAGGCATATATAAGCATTAACTTCTTAATATATTATGCATTTAACTTTAATAAAAAGCTTGACAAATAATCTATATT
>JAIORE010000175.1 GCA_021108315.1 Candidatus Cloacimonadota bacterium | reverse complement strand
ACACAATAAGCCCTCAAAGATAATGATTTGTAAAGATTATTTTTTTACAGCCACTTATTATTGGTGAAGATCCTTATTGTAAAAATGCTTTGGATAATTTAGGGAAAAATATTGGTTCCGGCAAACAATTAACAGAAGCTGAGAAGCTGTCCTTTTTCTTTAAAATATGGCATTATAGCAACGATTTCTTTGCTTTTTTTGATCAAATTGATCTGGATTGGGAAAATGTTAAAATGGAATTTCTTCCACGAGTTCAAGTAATCCAAAATAATGAAGAATTTTACAGGTTAATTACGGAAATGATTGCTTTATTAAAGGATGGACATACAAGCACTTATGTTCAAGAATTGTGGAAACCAGCATTTATTCAAACAAAGATCATTGGAAAAAATGTCTATTTCATAAATGATGAATCATATCGAAAACAAACAATGTTATCCGGTGATAAAATTCTTAAAGTGAATAATGTTCCAGTGCAGGAAGCTATCGAAGAAACAAAAAAATATATCTCCAGCTCAACCGAACAGTGGACAACAGCAAGATTGGAAAGTTATCAATCATTTATTAACTTTAATCATTGTGATTCTATTGTGGTGGAATTCGAGCAAAATGGTAAAATTCTTCAGGAAATAATATATCCTTCTCCTAAGAAATCTAATAAAAATTTTACTTATATCGAATCAAAGCTTCTTAAAGATAATATCGGTTATATCGCAGTGAATTCTATGACTCCGAAAGATGAAATCATTCCTTTTTTTGATTCCGCTTTTGATACGCTTTTTAATACAAAAGCACTGATCATTGATCTAAGAAAAAATGGGGGAGGAAGTTCCGGTACAGGATTTCATATTGTTTCGAAAATTTCAAACGAGATTTTACCTTACTTCAAAAGCAAAGTTAGATCTTATAGTGTTGATAAATTTGATAAATGGTATTCGGAAGAAGATATATTTGATATTTTTTATAATGTTTATCAAGGAATATTTCCCGATACAACAAATCAAAATGAACTGGAATTGTTGGATAAATTCCAAAATAGCGATTATTTTAATATAAAACCCCAACCTCCAATATACGAAAAACCTATCGTTATTTTGATTGGACCAAATACTTTCAGTGCTGCTGAAGATTTCTTATCTCCTTTACACGGCATAAATAGAGTCACTTTAATAGGAAAATCCACTGGCGGAAGCACCGGACAACCGCTAATGCTTCAACTTAATAACGACCTTTCTGTAAGAATATGCTCACGAAGATGTTGGTGTGCTGATGGTTATGAATTTGTCGGGAAAGGATTTGTACCGGATATTGAAATAGAAGAAAACATCGGAGATATTATTTCGAAGAAAGATGTTACTTTGGAAAAAGCAGTTTTGTATTTGAATGAAGAGAAATAGTGATGTTAGCAAAACTTGATTCGCAGCGAACAAAGTGAGTGTGAATCGAGAGTTGCGACTGAGATAAAGAAAGTTTATCATTCTCACTTCACATTTTACTGCGGAATAAGTTTGAACAGAAAACAAATTTGGGATTACAAAAGATACAATTAGCGGTTCACACTTCGTTGCGAACCACTTCTTGTTAAGCAAGACTTGATCCATTGAGAATCAAAAATATTTGTGTAATTTCAAACATAATGGAAAGATATGAAAAAACCAATAATTCAAATAATTAGAAAGAGTAATGATAAATATCAGATTATCAAATCATTAAAGCAAAATCGAAAAAAAAGAAATGCATTCAAAGAAATTTATATTGAAGGTATTGAATCAATAAAACAAGCAATTTCTGCCAATATTTTAGTAAAAAAGGTAATTTTTGCAGATTATGATAAATTATCAAATTGGTCTAAAGAGATTATTGGAAAGATATATTATGAAGAATTGATTCAGTTAGAAAGTGGACTTTATAAGGACTTATCAGATAAATCCGATCCAGCAGAACTAATTATTACC
Organism: Candidatus Cloacimonadota bacterium; assembly: GCA_021108315.1. GTDB lineage: Bacteria > Cloacimonadota > Cloacimonadia > Cloacimonadales > TCS61 > JAIORE01. The sequence goes on along the minus strand of JAIORE010000175.1, from coordinate 118 downwards.
ATAAAGTATGAGAAAATAAAAATTGATGAAATTGAACTTAAACCAAACCCTTTTATTCTAATCTTCGATCGTCCGAGTGATAACGGCAATTTAGGCTCATTGATACGATCCGCAAATT
>JAIORE010000135.1 GCA_021108315.1 Candidatus Cloacimonadota bacterium | reverse complement strand
GGGCTGGTAAGCGGGTTTTATCCGAACCCTGTTCCATAGTTTTTGAATAGGATACAAAGATACATTTGTCGATATCCACCACAGAGTGTGTTATAGCTATAGTCAAATCGGACATTTTCAGACGAGCACTTGGGGCATTTACATGCAAATAGGACCATAATCTACTCCTTGCCATATCAATTGAAGATTGACCCTTAACTACACTCTTGTTTTGGTTCTGCCAAGGAGATTTATTAAATATTTTCAATAACATAAGCTACCTATTGAAGGGTACCAGTGCCGAATTTCTAAAGTCTCAGTTTTTTCAATAGGTTAACAATACAGTAAAATATTGCTCAAAGTGATACATATCAACAGTTCAAAAGATTTGATTATTTTTTTGGCATCCTTCATATCACCCCAAAAGTAGTTTACACTTTTTATTAAATCAATTCGCTTTTTGGTGGGCACAGCCCATCCTACAAAAACACCAGCACGTCACATTGTAGGGTGGACTGTGCCCACCAAACCATAGTTGTTTTCCGGCGAAAAGTGTAAAGCGTGTAATGAAGGATGCCATTTTTTTCCACAATTAACGGCGACATAGCCTTTGATTATGCTCAACCAGAGCAAGGAAGATATTATGCTTGAGGTTTGGTTTCCATACTTGGTAAAGGATTGCAAAAGTACTGGAAAATAAGCATTCATTGGCTAATAGTTATAAGGAATTACATATTAAAGCCTTTTACAGAGAGTATAGCAAAAGCTATTGCACTGGAATGAAAGCAAGTATTGTGCCGAACGGTATTGATTATTTACCTAAGGTGCGCGCATTTAACTTTATGGGCATAAAGTTAAATGTTTTTACTATAAATTCTCTGATGTCAATGGTGTACGGTGTTATTGAGACGCAACGCCGCATTATCATAGCCAATCACAATTTGCATAGTCTGGCATTGATTAAAAAATATCCGATAATGGCTGAATTTTATAGCATTGCCGACGCAGTCCATATCGACGGCATAGCACTTGTATTGATCGGCAGAGCTTTGGGTTGTCCTCTGAAGCGAGCGAATCGGATTACCTATGTGGATTGGATGCCACATCTTATGGCTGCCGCAGCACTGAATAGATGGCGTATTTGTTGTCTTGGGTCGAAACCAGGCGTTGGAGAAGCCGCTGCCGACGTATTGAGAAAGCGTTTCAAAGGCCTGCTCATTGTCACTCACCACGGCTATTTCGATGTTGCGTCTGCTGCCGAAAATGGTGCGGTTTTGGACTATGTAAACGGTTCTACTCCCGATATTCTCATGGTTGGGATGGGAATGCCGCGACAGGAACGGTGGATATTGGAAAACTTGACTGATTTACCGAACACGCTGGTCTTGCCGTGCGGCGCGGCACTGGATTATGCGGCAGGGATTGTACCAACACCACCTCGATGGACAGGATGGTTTTGTGCGGAATGGTTGTACCGGTTGCTGGCAGAACCACAGCGGATGTGGCACCGGTATCTTGTAGAGCCTTGGAGTCTTGCCGGGCCATTTGCACACGAATGGTATAAGAGATATGCTGACCGACGGACAGATCACGAAATTTGATGTCCGTTTCGGAAAAAAGGGCAAAACTCACAGATTCAATGATATGAAACTTCAGCTCCAGGCTGACTACACCAGAGATTTCATGACTGCTATGTTCAGTCATCCTGCAGTGGAGGGTATTATCATGTGGGGTTTCTGGGAAGGAAGGCATTGGTTTCCGAGCGCAGCTCTCTATCGCATGGACTGGTCAATAAAGCCGAACGGGCAGATATGGGAGGATCTTGTCTTCAAAAAGTGGTGGACAGACATCAAGTGTGTGACAGATAGGAATGGGGAATATCGCACGCAAGGTTTTCTGGGTGATTATGAAATTGAGGTGCATTATAAAGATGAGGTTAAACTCATCCCGATAACACTTTCAAAAGAAGGGCGACGTGTCGAGGTTATTATCGACTGAATAAAAAAGGTCTCCTGAAACGTTCAAGATGAAAGTAAATATTCGGCTTATTTTTCAGATTTTTAAAAAAAGTTCGGAACACCTGCAAATAAGTTTGATATAAGAAGAAGCATGAATGCTTCTTGTCAAAAATTACTGC
>JAIORE010000046.1 GCA_021108315.1 Candidatus Cloacimonadota bacterium | reverse complement strand
TTACAATCATTAAAGTTAACCATAAACCGATATTATATCATAGAAGACTTAGGTGTTACTGTTACCACTTATATTGATATTGAAGCTGGATTTGAGAATAAATATTTTTATTATGTTACTGCAGAAAATAACCCAACAATTACCGTAACCGATATTGACGGCAACGTGTACCAAACAGTGCAAATAGGTAACCAGCTTTGGATGGCAGAAAACCTAAAAGTAACACATTACCGAAACGGAGATGCAATTCCAAATATTACAAATAATGGTGATTGGGGAAGCCTTTCTACAGGTGCTTATGGAGTTTATGACAATACACCGGCTAATGCAGATACTTACGGAAATCTATACAATTGGTATACAGTGGATGATTATAGAAATATTGCACCAGAAGGTTGGCACGTTCCCACGGATGAAGAAATAAAAGAACTTGAAATGGAACTCGGAATGAGCCAAGCACAAGCTGATGCAGAAGGCTGGCGTGGAACAAACGAAGGCAGTAAACTTGCCGGTAGAGCGGATTTATGGACTAATGGAGCTTTAGAAAACAATGCTGAATTTGGAACAAGCGGTTTTAGCTTTCTTTCTGGTGGTTCTCGCTATTGCAATAATGGAGGCTACGGCAATATGGGTAGCCGCGGCTACTTATGGTCTGCTTCCGAGACTGATAGTAGCGGCGCTTGGTACCGGATACTGGATTACAATATAACTGGTATCTTCCGGCTCAACTTTTTCGACGATAAGCGTTATGGCTTTTCCGTCCGTTGCGTTAGGGATTAAATTTTTTTGACTATTTGTCTATTTTAAAAGAAGAACAGACGGATTCAAAGGAATTTGACAATTTGTTCCGACGATAGGAGTAACCGATTTTTTTTAAAACATCGGAATGTGCGTAAGTTCTTCCGATTGTTGAAAAGTATTAAACATTTGGAAGTTCTTACCCTTAAAAGTAAGGGTGTAAAATTGGCAAGATACGACGAATTACCGGTATATAAAGTGAACTATGATCTGCTGGTTGAGATTTATCAATTTTAAAAGGAGTTGAATAATGGAAGCAATAAAAAAATATTATAATGATTTACCTGAGAGTATTACTATTCCGAAAGACTTTATTCATAGAAAAGGAGAAATAATTATAATACTTGATGATTATAAAGAATCGAATAATAAATCACTCAAAGATTTTTTTGGCTATATTCCTGATTTTCCGGATAGAAATAAACAAGGTAAATATGAAGAAAGGGCTGAAATATGAGATATTTATTGGATACAAATGTCTGCATCAGCATTTTAAAAGGGAAAAATAGATATTTGTTAAAGCGTATAGAAAATTTACAAAATTATGAAATATCTATACCGGTAATAGTGAAATACGAGTTATATTTTGGAGTCTTCAAAAGTAAAAGAATTCAACACAATCAAAACAAATTGGAAGATTTTCTTAAAGCATTTGAGATAATTTCATTTAATGATGAAATGGCTGTAATCGCAGGAAGAATAAGAGCGGATTTATCATCAAAAGGAAATATAATTGGACCTTATGATTTACTAATTGCTGCAACAGCCATTGAATCAAACAGAATACTTGTAACTCATAACACTAAAGAATTTATTAGAGTAAATAATCTTCAATTAGACGATTGGGAAGAAGTCGTTAAATGACAATTTTTATCTATCATTTATGATCCTGTTGATTAAGTCGATTTTTTGAAAAAACTCATTAAAAAGGAAGGTCTTTTTACTATCAGAGACCTGAGATCTATTAATAATGAGCGTTTATCGAGTCTAAAAAATTAGGTTAACTTTTTTCTTTGATTTAATCAACAGAGCCATTTATCAATGTTTTTTGTATATCTTTTGCCTATTCATATTTATTTACGTATTTATATGTTGGGCTAAAAATTTCTATATTCTTATCCAATACTGGACAAACCGAATAAATGAAGAATGTAACTGTGTCTTTTGTAAATCAGTTGAAGAAGGCACAGTTACAAAAAAATATGAAAGTTTGTAATAAATGCTGGCGTTAACATTGTGCTCCAAGTTCAGATTGAAAGAAGAGCAAGAAGAACTTGGCAGCACTGTCCATTAGCCAACATGTCGCTCCACTCCATGTTGGCTAACG
>JAIORE010000029.1 GCA_021108315.1 Candidatus Cloacimonadota bacterium | reverse complement strand
AAAGTCAAACTTTAGGAGTCCTCCAGCAGAGCTGGAGGTTTACCAATTATAATTATCCCAATACTCATCAAGAAATGATTAATATGATTTTTTTTCATCCTTACAGCCTTCTTTTTATATTTCCACTCACTTCCGTGCAAATCCGTTACAAAAATTAATCTCAGTAGACTAATTTCTTACAACAAAATTATTATTGCACTTTCATTAATTCAGATTTGACAATTCAAACTTGACTTTATCTCCCTCTGAAATTCCATATTTATCACAAAAGCCGGCGTTTACTTCGATCACATATTTAGATGGTTGATATGATGGGATAGACAATTCGCTAAGAGGTTCGGTAAATTTTTGAATTGATACAATTTCCAAATCGACATTCAGGAAAATAATATCTAACGGAATATATGTGTTTTTCATCCAGAATGATCGAGGTTTTTCATAATCAAAAATAAACAACATACCAACACTATCCGACATCGAATATCTCCACATCAAACCCTGTGCTCTCTCATAATCATTATCTGCAACCTCGATATCGATTCTTTGTATTGTTTCATTACTATTGTTACAGATAAACACCAATCTACCTTCCTTTTTAAAAAACGCTTCAAATTGATTGTAAGATTTATCTATGCTTTTTTCTTCTATATTTTTTTGAAATATTAGATAAATTCCCAACAAGATCACAATTATCAGTGTAACTCGAAAGAATCTATTTCTTATCTTTTTTCTTTTAAGATTTTGCTGTCTTTTGAATTGATTTCGATTTCTTTTTGCCATATTTTCATACCTGTGTAGATGCCGAAGATAACACTATCAAATTAATACATTTTGAAAAATATGTTTGATAAAGCCTGCTCGACTTAGAATTTAGAAAATCAGGCAGACTGCAGATACTTGATATTTACAATCTTTCCATCTATCATCATCGGGGCAACATCTTTCATTTTTTTGTATTCTTTTTCTCTGTTATTCAGTTTAAGAAGTTTCAGATGTAGAAATTTCTTATAAAAAGGAAGAACTTCTTTTTCCAGACTTCTAAATCTTTACCTTTGAGAACCATATCGGTTTCAAATGTTCAGAGCTTCTTCATTTTTTCCCTTCGGGAAATCTCATCCTCTCACTTAACAAAACCATATCTCTTAAATAATGTGTATTTTCGGCATTTAACCATTTTTCTTCAAAATCATCTTTTTGCACAAGAGTAGCAATGGCAGCTAAAGTTTTCAAATGAAAGACCCTGTCTTCCTTTGTCCCGATAAATGCAAAAACAGCTTTAACTGAATTTTGCTTAGCAGTGAATTTGATACCTTCTTTACATCTAATAAGCATTAAGAAAAAGTGATTGTTACCTTCGATGATTATATGAGGAATAGCAATAAAAGGAGAAATTGCAGTATTACAATCTTCCTGTCTGCTTTTTAATAATGAAAATATCTCTTCTTCATCTATATCAACTTTACGATAAACATTTTCAGAAATAATTTTAAAAAGCTGATCTTTATTAAGATGACCATCTAAATCTAATATTATTGCGGTTCTAACTAGATTATCAAATTTATCGTGGTTGATATTTTCTCTTTGGATTAAAACATCTCTGAATTCCGATTCCAAAAAATGATCCGTTAATTTTTTATCTGTTATTCTTTTCATCAAATGTAGAAGTGCATATTCACCTGAAGATCTCTTTCTGCCGTAAAATAAATAAATACTTACTCCGATCAAAAGGAAAGCAACACTGATCTCGACTGCTTCGAGACCGAGGTCGATAATGAAAAAGGTAAAAACAATAATTCCAAAAATTTGCAAATAAGGATATAACGGAGTTTTAAAACTGGGTCTGTAATTCTTAAGTTTGCTTTCTCGTAATATAATTACTGAAATGTTGGTTAAAACATAAGCAGTTAAAATTACAATCGAAGCTACTTTTACTAATGTTTCCAATGGTAAAAGCAATGCACAGACAATGAATATACCGGTGATAATAATGGAGAGAATAGGTGTATCAAATTTTTTATTCACTTTGCTAATTGCTTTTGGCAGAAGATTATCTCTGCTCAAAGCTAACGGATAACGTGAAGCAGACATAATTCCAGCATTTGCAGTTGTGATAAAAGCTAATAAAGCTGCAATCG
>JAIORE010000293.1 GCA_021108315.1 Candidatus Cloacimonadota bacterium | reverse complement strand
TTGAACTGAAAAATATGTTTTGAAAAATTGTATTAATAAACAGGGTCATTTATGATTGTAAAAAATAGCTCCATTGTCTTTAAGTAATCTATACATTTCCGACAAACATTTTCTTTGCCAATTTACGTATTCTTTATGTGATAAACAATCATCATAATTTGAATAACCATTAATAAGCTTGGCGTTAGACCATTTCCCACCTCTACCGTCTTTCATCCCATTACCTGTAGAATTTTTAAGATTATACGGAGGAGAAGTAATTACTAAATCAATTGATTCGGAATGTAATGACTGCATAATATTTAAACAATCTCCACAAATTATTTTGTTTAAAAAATTCTCAGCCATTATTAAATCCTCTAAATTATTGTACAAAAAATATTGTTATAAAAAATCCTATCTCATTTCAATAGTCTTCTTAGGACAAACATTTACACAAATTTCACATCCGATACATTTTTCAGCATTCACCGTATGTATTTTCTTTAATTCACCACTTATTGCATCAATCGGACATTTCTTTGCACAAATGGTACAGCCAATACAATTTTCTTCTATTATAAAGGCTTTTTTCCTCTTCCCAGCTAAAGCATCAGTTATAGCTTTGGTAGGACAAGCTTTGGCACAAAGTCCACAAACAATACACTTTTCATAATCAATAACAGCGAGATTATCTTGCATTTCGATAGCATTTACGGGACATTTTCTTACACAGATTCCACAGCTAATACAAGCGGTTTTATTTCCACAACGTTTTTTGGCTTCAACGCCTTTATCGTGTGACATACAAAGAATATGAACCTCTTTACTAATGGGAACAAGTTCGATTAGATTTCGAGGACAAGCTTTCACGCAAGCACCACAGCCGGTACATTTTTCATTATCAATAATTCGCATTCCATTTTCGTCTAAATGAATAGCATCAAATTGGCAAGCAGCAATACAATCATTTTGAAAAACACAACCAAAATTACATAAATTCGGTCCACTTGAGATAAGCACGGCAGCTTTACAGGTTTCAATCCCTTCATAGTTATATCTTAGAGATGTATTTGTATTCCCACCACTTTGACAATGGATCACTGCAACTTTTCGTTCTGCCGAAGAAGCTTTCTTTCCCATAATATCAGCAATGTTTTTGATAACATCGTCTCCACCCGGAGCACATTTATTTATCTCTTCATCATTTAAGGCAACAGCTTCCGCATAGGCTGCACAACCAGGGAATCCACAAGCTCCGCAATTTGCACTTGGCAGAGCTTCAATGATTTTTTCTATTTTCGGATCTACATCTACATGGAATTTTTTGGAAGCAAAAGCTAACCCCAAACCATACATTAAACCTAACACACCTAAAGTAATTATTGAAAAGATTATGATAGTCATTGATTTCCCCCTATAAGTTTAATCCGGCAAATCCCAGAAAAGCCAAAGCCATACAACCGGCTACGATCATCGCAATCGGCATACCTTTCATACTTGGAGGAACTTCTGCTTTTTCCAATCTTTCGCGGACACCAGCCATTAATAAAAGAACCAGAGTAAAACCTAATCCACCAAAGAATCCATTTAAAATTGAACCAAAAAATGTTAGATTCTCATTTATATTGAGAATTGCTACACCGAGAACCGCACAATTTGTAGTAATCAAAGGTAAAAACACTCCTAGAGATTTATATAAAGCCGGTGACATCTTTTGGATAACCATCTCCACAAATTGAACCAGAGAAGCAATTGTTAAAATAAAAGCAATTGTCTGTAAAAATTCTAAATGCAGGGGGATCAGAAGGAAATTGTGAATCATAAAGGTGAATATTGATGCTAAAGTCATCACAAATATTACAGCCATTCCCATCCCAAGTGCAGAATCTGTTTTCTTTGAAACTCCGATATAAGGGCATAATCCCAAAAACCTTGATAATACAAAATTTTGAACAAAAATTGAGGCTACTGCCAAAGCCATTATTCTACCGAGCATTTCCATTATATTTCTCCTAAAACTTTTTTATTTAGCAACGAACAAAACCAACAATACGAACAAACAAAAAAAATATTTAACCACTGAGAACACTGAGAACACTGAGAAATTCTCCTCTTGAGAGGAGTACGGCTTCAGCCGGGAGGTGTGTTCTTTAA
>JAIORE010000139.1 GCA_021108315.1 Candidatus Cloacimonadota bacterium | reverse complement strand
AATTACGAACTCTACATAAATACAATCTTCTTAAGATTCTGCTTGGTAGATAACGTTCGGCGTGCCACGTCATCTCGCCATGAGCATTTGATTTCGGTATTTCCGTAATCAAGTTGCGATTAGTGAGATGATAAAAGACGAGTAAATCAAGGTCAAATGGGTGCAGAATTACGAGTCCCCGTGGACGCAACTTTAGACGACGTGTCGATTCACTCCGGTTTTACTCGTCTTTTTTAGTGGCACGCCGAACGTTTGCCAACATGGAGTGGAGCGACATGTTGGCAAATGGATGACGTGTGCGGTGCTCTTCTTGCTTTTCTTTCATTCAGAGCACTGACACGTTTGTTAACACCAACGTTCTAAATCAAAACAAAAATCATAAAAGCAGTTACATACACACCTAAGATTGCTCAATTTCCAATTCTTCAACTGTTCGAACTTGATATTCCTTGATATTTCGTTCTTTTTCATCAAAAGCAATTCCGATGTTATAAATTTCTCTGCTATCACTTAAATAAGGTTCATAATATTTTTTTTCTTTCAATTGCTTTAGAGCACTATTTACACAACCCATTTTAAATTCTATGATAAAAATATACTTTTTTGTTTCAATAACAGCATCAATTCTACCTTTATTGGTATGTTTTTCCACAAAAACCTTTACGCCAAGTAATTTTAAGATAAGATATATTATTGTGTGATAATAACTTTCTGCATTCTTCATAAAAATTTCATACGGAATGTTTGCATAAAGTGATTTCAGAATAATTATAAATTGTTCTATATTACTTTCTTCCAAACTCTCTTTCAAAAATTTTGTAATTTCGGTAAATTGAGTTTTATCTATTTCCGTAAATTCAGAAATTAAGAATTTATAAAAAGAATCACGTACTTCTTTATTGGGATATGAAATTTTATAACTGATTGAAAAATTTTCTGGATTAATAATTTTCTTTTTTATCGTTAAATAACCAGTCTGAAAGAGAAGTATATTTAAATCAATATTACCTATTTCATATGAATCAAAGGCATCATCTTCAATAGTAAAATCGCTGTTATCATATTTTTTAATATCAATGTTTTGTTTTTTTATCAATTTGGTTAAGAAAGTTGGTGTTCCAGATTTGAACCAATAATTACTAAAGTTACAATTTTCAAACAGGTTTAATATAGAAAAAGGATTATAAAGAAAAAAATCTCCATCCCACGAATAACCATTATACCACAATTTCATATTTTTTAATAAAATTTCTCGGTTAATCCTAAATTTGTTTTCAATTATTTTAAAATATGTAGAATAATTTTTTACAATCTCTTTTTCTGTATAACCAACTATTTGTGAATATTTCTCTGAAAGGGTTATATCAGTCAAATTATTAAGTTCACTAAAAATGGAAACTCGACTAAATTTGGAAACGCCAGTTATAAATAATAGTTTTATGTATTTATCGCAATCTTTTAGACCAGAATATAAGTTTTTCAGAATGTCTTTATTCTTTTCAGCAATTTCTGCTGATTTTTTATCTAAAAAATCAATTATTGGTTTATCGTATTCATCTATTAAAATGACAACACCGTCTTTTTCTCCGAGAAACTCGATAAGTTCTTTGAATTTTCCTGAATAATCAGATTCAGTATATGTTAAATTTACTTTTTTTGCAAAATTATCAAAAAATAATTCAAGACCATTTTTTAATCCTTGTTCTCTGTATGAAATACTGGAAAAACTTATCTTAATTATCGGATTTTTCTCCTCCCAATTCCGGTTATTATAAATCCAAGTATCAAAAAATAAATCTTTATTCCCAAGATAAATCTCTTTAATCGTGTTTACTAACAGAGATTTACCAAATCTGCGAGGACGGGATAAAAAATAATATTTCCCTGAAGTTATGAGTTTATTAATTATTTCAGTTTTATCCACGTAGATTAAATTTCTTTTTTTAAATTCTGATAATTCCTGTATTCCTATTCCAAGATTTTTCATAATTGCCCTCCTACTTTTAGTTTTTCTTCTAAATAATATTCTTTTTATTTTTTGGCAATTGTTTTGTCTTTTTTATTTTTCTTTTGGGAATATCTTGTTGGCGTTAACGTTCGGCGTGCCACGTCATCTCGCCATGAGCATTTGATTTCGGTATTTCCG
>JAIORE010000013.1 GCA_021108315.1 Candidatus Cloacimonadota bacterium | reverse complement strand
AATATAGATTATTTGTCAAGCTTTTTATTAAAGTTAAATGCATAATATATTAAGAGGTTAATGCTTATATATGCCTTCTTTTATTAATCAACAGAATCATAGATAAGATATTCATTATCAGTAACTACTCAGGTGGTTAATAAAATTACCAAACCTGTTAATGTGTTGCAAAATAAGTAGTTATGGTTTTTATAAAAAATGCTCAAAAAAAAATTATTTGTTTTTAAACGATTTCCGAGTTTTTTCTCATAAAAAATCAATATTTTGCAGATTTATGAAATATTCAATATCTTTATAATTCTTTGATAATCATAAGGTTATAGGATTTATAAGAGTACCTGAGTAGTTACTATTATAGATATGCTTAAACAAATTATGGTGATGCAGCAGGAAGTTGCTCCTGAGTAGTTACCTTTTAGTACTGACCAAGAATAAAAAAAATAACGAACGCACAACAATGTATAAAAAAAATAGACGAGATAGTAGTGAATTAAAGGGTTGTATCCCGCTTCAACTTTAGTGCAAATTGAAAAGTATTGAGTCCGCAATCGGCTACTATTCTTATACTCACCGTTGAAAAAGTAATTTATTTCATCTGATATGTCATATTATGGTGAGATTAATTCTCGCAAGAATAGGCATAACAAACAGCTGTCACGCCCGAAAAGATGGGCGTGACAGCTGCATACCGTTATGCCTATTTGTTGTAACAGAGGATTAGAATTCTTGATTTAAATTAGGAGAAATATTGATAATTCAATTGAAGGAGATGTTAAATAAAAACAAAGTTAGGTACGACAAATGAAAATTGATAATTTCATATATCATTATAGAGATAATTTAAAATCAGAAAGGCTTGAAACACGATTTTTAAATATCAATGATATTGAAATTTGGTCAGACTTCTTTAGGGACAAAGAGGCTGTTCAATATTTTCTACCATTTGAGTTTTCTACAAATAAGGAAATTGCAGAGTATTGGATTAAATCACAATTAAAAAGATATGATGAAAATCAATTTGGTTTACAAGCTTTAATTAACAGGAAGAATAATAATTTCATTGGACAATGTGGTCTAATTACTCAACAAGTTGATGGTATTGAGGAAGTTGAGGTAGGTTATCACATTATGAAAAAGTATTGGGGAAATGGTTTTGCTCCAGAAGCAGCAAAGTTATTCATTGAATTTGCTTTTGAGAATAATTTATCGAAATCAATAATATCAATAATTCACAAAGAAAATATAAAATCTCAAAAAGTCGCATTAAAAAATGGTCTAAGAAGAGAAAAAGAAACAAAATGGAAAAATATTAATGTATATATTTATAGAATTGAAAAAGGTTAAAAAACAAGTACTAATGAATAAAATACAAATACAAAAAGATTTATAAAGAAGATGATTTCGTTCTTTAAAAAAAGGTTACTACAAAATTTAATATTGTAAAAGTAAAAAAAAATGAATAAAGATATGAAAATAAAAGAAATTGAAAAGAGGATACACAAACTAAATAGCTTAGAAAAGTCCTTAGAAAATTTTAATGGACATTCAATATCAATTACAAGATTAACTGTAATAAAATATTTGTGTAAAGATTACTTAGCAATGCTAGAATTTTCCTATTTTATAGCAAACAAAGTAAAAACTAATATTAAATATTCAGAAGATAATGCTTCCTTAAAGACTTATATAGAATATAGTATCAAGTTAATGGAAAAAGTATTAACAGATTTCTTACAGACAAAAATCTTAAATTTAGAAAATGCATCATTAATAAAATTAGATGAGTTAAAATGTTTGTTGTGAGATTATCAGAATAAAGTAGAAAAAAGCAAATGGTCAAATATTAGAAAAATTAATAATTGGGACATATTGCTAATTGAAAAAGCAATATCCTGTTTTATTAATTTTGATGACCCCACTATGGGATACAAATTAGCTAGATCTTACACGGAAAAATATAATCCGATGTTCGGCTCTGGACTTATTCCTGAATCATTAGATTTTTTAAAAAATGTAAATGAGTTTTGGAAAAATTACCAAAAAAATCTAAAATATAAAATAATATTGATTTTAACCCATCTTTACCACCACATGTTATAACTGCCTGATATATAAAGGAATTCAAAATCATCATAGACGTAATTTAATTATA
>JAIORE010000425.1 GCA_021108315.1 Candidatus Cloacimonadota bacterium | reverse complement strand
TATTATTACAGCAGATATAGTCAATATATTTTACATTATACTACAAACACACCCTTTATAATCATCAAGATACACCTTTGGAAGAAAGGATTAATCAAGTTGAATTCCAATTAACCATCGGAAATATAATAGATGCCTTTGCGCAGGATACAGATGCTCTACAGGCTCTTGCAAACATACTTCATTCGTCAAATACATTAGCTCAGAAAGTAGCAGACTTGAGTATGTAATGAAAACAATTAGAGATAATACTATATGGGATTTAGTTAATAATAAAACAAAGCCAACAGCATCTACAGATAGGGATATTTCATTCACAAAATCAGTATTTCCCAAACCTGAATGGGATAAAATTCAAAACAAACCAACAGAATTTACTCCAAAAAATCATACCCATTCTGAATATTCAGAAAATATTTTTGAATATGAGAATAAGGAGTATGTACTTCATGATGTTATTACCCAAATAATTATTTTTCTTGAAACAGAATTGAATTTTCAATTGAGTAATTTTCAGGAAATCCCATCATAATTGCAAGTATGCTGTCACTTTTTTGGAAAACATGCTGTCACAAATAAATCATCAGTTACATTTGCACAACTAATATAATGTAAGAGAGATAACTGTAATTTAAGTCTATAAACTGCAACTTATTGAATGAAAACATGCTGTCACTTTTTTGGCAAGTATGCTGTCACAAATTTTTTGGGTACTTTTTCTCTTGTAACTATAATTAAAATAGAAGTTTAAAAAATCAGAAAATAAAAATTATTAAAAAAGTATGGAAAACATGCTGTCACTTTTGGCAGATCAACCTGTCACTTTATAATAACTAATGAAATATTGATTTTTTTTCACAGGAATCGCTCAATTTAGGTAATAACAAAAAACCGAGTTGAGAAACTCGGTTTAATATGGCGGGAGCGACGGGACTCGAACTCGCGACCTTCTGCGTGACAGGCAGACGTTCTAACCAACTGAACTACGCCCCCAAAAATTCTTTAATGATCAAACAATTGAAATGCAAAAAATATTATCGGCATTTTTGTGTCAAAGTATTTAATGTTTTTTTTAAGCATACTCCATAATTTTTTTAAAATTTGAATTTGAGTTATAAATGTTATGATATTTTCTTTTAAATTTGCTCAAAGAAAAATGTAGAGTAATTATGATGAATCTAATGAAGTTTTTTACGAATAGAGTCGGCTATTGTTATTACCGCATAATATTACTACGATTAAAATCGTGGGCTTCTAAATTAAATTTGTGAAAAAATAAGTTTTTAACTTTTTTGTCAATTGGTGGAATATATCTTTTCAAATTAAAATGTGCACTTTTTATTCCCATAAAAACCTAATTCTATAAATTGAAATGAGTTATTTTGAACAGTTTCTATTAGGCTTCAATCTATTTCTTAAATCCAAATAGTTTTTTATTTTGTTTAGTTAAAAATTCTGAAGCCTGTTTGATGAAATCAGTTTTTGAAACAATAAAAACCGTATCATCTTCATTGAGAATATTGTCTCCTCGCGGAATAAGGAATTCGTCTGAATCTTGGCGGTAAATACCCATAAAAACACATTCGTTGGGAAATTTATTATTTTGAGCAATATCTTTAATGGTCATTTTTGCAACTTTTGAATTTTTATCAATCCGGATGGCATAAACTCCAGCTCTACCGGCACCGATATTAAAGACTTTTCTTACTTTTGGTTTTTCGATTTCCATTATTATTCTATCAAGTACAAGCTCTGACATATTAACAATACTTTTGATACCGGAAAGTATGTATGCTTCTTCATATTGGGGTTGTCTTAATCTGGCAACAAGATTTTCTACTCCCAAACTTTTCATAAGTAGGGAACACGCAATATTATCTGCATCATCTCTCATTAGACACACAACAGTATCCGCTTTTTTGGCACCTGCTTCAATTAAAGTTTTTAGGTGAGTTGCACTACCATGGATAGTCATGGCTCCTGTTTCGGCATAAATAGATTCACAAACATTCCTATCTTTATCTATCACAACTACATCATGTTTATTTGAAACTAAAACATTGATAACTTGAGAGCCAATTATTCCGGCTCCAGCAACAATGACAAACGAGACTGTTCAACTGCACTCTCACTATTAATCATTCTTTATAGTTTTTCTTACA
>JAIORE010000086.1 GCA_021108315.1 Candidatus Cloacimonadota bacterium | reverse complement strand
TTTAAATCTATATTTATAATAAAATAGTATTAAAATGAAAATTTACAAGTATCAATTCATCTGCGAACATCTATAATCAACAGAGTCATTTATATTTTTAATTTAGCTTGTTTAACAAAAAAATCAACTTCTTTATTTTCAATATCTGCTAAATTTTTAATCTTCAAATGACGACGGTATTTTCCAGTTCCTTCTAATAATTTTTTTGGATCATTCATTGTAAATCCATTAATGAATTCAAAAGAAATATGATTTTTCCTTATAAAAAGACCTCCAAAATCTTCTTCAAAAGAAAACATAATGCCACCATACATTATTCTTTCTTCTGTTTTTGGATAATTGGCAAATACTATTTCCCTCAGTATTTGTAATATTTTAAATTTTTCATCATCAATCATCATAATTTCATCAAGAAATTCTTGGACTTTTTCATTTATAGATTTTTTCATAATTATTCCTTTTATTCAATTTTATTTTTAAAATTTTCTAAATATTAAACAATATATTTAGCTCAAGTAAATTATCAATTCTCATTCCGTGATATTCAGGATAATAATCTTTTGAAGCATATAATATTGTATCTATTCCAAATCTTTGTGCACCATTGATATCAGTTTCGAGATTATCTCCAACCATTATTAGATTTTCTTTTTTTACCTTTAATTTATCTAAGATTGAGTCAAAATATTCTTTTGAGGGCTTTGAATAACCAATTTCCCTATAACAAAAAATATCCTTAAAATATTTATGTAGATTGTCTCTTTGCAATGCTTTGATAATCTCTTCTTTATCAGAGTCTTTTGCATTTGTTGCCAAATAGCAATCTGTCTGCTGAGATAATTTCCTTAACATTTTCTCTGCGTTGGGCATTGCTTCAACTCTGTGCCAAGTATGCATTCCTCCTATTTCATTTGGAAAATTCTTCATTATTGTATCTCCCCAATCAAATAAGAATATTTTTTTCATTATGTCCTTCCTGTTCTAATGCTAAATCACTATAAGAAACTGAAATTAAATTTTCCGGTAGTATTTGAAACAAATCAATATAGAAATTGCATTGTTCTGATATTTTTTCTGCCCCAATATTTCCATTAAAATCAATTGCTTCAATTTCAACGAATGTTCCCAGATTTTTTACCGTATCAAGATGAAATTTCACATTATCAATGAAGTATATTTCTCGCTTTTTATCAATAACAATTAGAATTCCGATTGATTTTGATAAAATCTCTTTCAAATTAGATTTAGAAGCAGATTTATATAAAGTTACATTTGATTGTTTTGGTCCTTTTTTGTTTTCTCTTTGATAGTGTATGAGATGATTTTCAATATTCCCTTCTCGCAATTTCAATCTACCAAAGCCTACTTTAAAATACGTGTCAATTTGATGGTCAATTACTTTAAATTCGACATTTTTTGATTCTAATATTTTTCTTATTTTATCGTGGTTTTCTGATTTTGCTTTTATTTCAATATTAAGATGAGTCATATGATTCCTTATTTAGTTCTAAATAGATTGATAATTCAATACCCAAACAACAAAATACAAAAATCAATTAAATTCCAAATAAGAAATTACAAAATAGAAAACAAACGTTGCTTTTGTTGTTACGAATTTATGATTTATCTCATTGTTATTTCTCTGATTTTTGTATTTTTAAGATTTTCCATATTATTTGTTATTTACAATTTGGATATTTTAAATTTACTTGTTCAATTCTTAAAAAGAGCCATTTTCGTTTTACAGCTTGCCCACAACATAGATTGCAGTTGATTATTTTTTATTTCTCTTTATTAAATATTTTATCTGCCGGACAGCCTAATTCTTTCTGTTTGCAATATTTACAAACCAATGTTCCACGAATAAATCCATTACCGATTGTTGTCAGTAAAATTAATAATACCAATATAAATAATAAGATAAGGCTAAAGTTCACAATCAATAAAATAATCCCAATAACGACTGGAATCAATGAAATTAGAATATCGGGAATCATATCTTTCAACGTCATCTTCTTTATGCAAAATTTTGAAATATCACCTTTTTTGAAAAACAATGAACTCAGTTTGCTTTTTCCAAATCCACAAATCTTACCCCAATAAAAACAATTTATACAATGATGTCTATAGATCTTCGCAGATGAATTGATACTCTTTAATCATAATTATCTTGAATCCAATTTTAAAT
>JAIORE010000080.1 GCA_021108315.1 Candidatus Cloacimonadota bacterium | reverse complement strand
AATATAGATTATTTGTCAAGCTTTTTATTAAAGTTAAATGCATAATATATTAAGAAGTTAATGCTTATATATGCCTTCTTTTATTAATCAACAGAATCATAAATGACCATTTCTCACTAAAATTTATTAAAATTTGAAAAATCCGAAAACTTGAACAAGGGAATGATTTCTCTTTTTACGAGTTCGTCAATATTCAATTCTAATTATTTATAAAGACAAATATAAGATGTATCTTCTTCTACTTTTAATTGGAATTTTTTATTTGCTTCCACAATAAAGGTTTCGTTTGCTTTGAATTCTTTCCATTCTTCTGTTTTCGGTAATTTCACGATCAATTTCCCGCTGATAACAGTCATAAATTCTTTTGAACTTGTTCCAAATTCATATTCACCTATTGCCATTACTCCGATAGTTGCCGGACATTCTTTTGTCTCAAAAGCGATTGATTTCACCTTTCCATCAAAATATTCATTTGTTTTAAACATTTGTCTCTCCTCTTTTTTCTATAATTTTTCTTAATCTGTTTTTTTATCTGTGCAAATCAGCGACTAAAAATCTTTATCCACCACTGATCAAGTGAATTATTTTCACATCTGCACCATTTGGAACGATAGTTTTATCATACATATCTTTTTTAATTAATGTTCCATTTATTTTCACAATAAGCATTCTAAAAGTATAGTTCTTAATTTTCAAAATTTCGGTAATTGTTAAATATTCTTTCCATTCAAATGGATTGTTATTCAAAGTAATTTTGTGTATCATAGCTTATCTCTTTTTCTCGGGATTTATCTTATTCTCTGTGTTCTCAGTGTCCTCTGTGGTTAAGTTTTTCTTAGCAATACTTCCAAAACTAAATTTGCCTGCATATTAGCCACAATTCCAACTCTTGCTGCCATTGGTGAAATCCCTTCTTCAATATCTGTTATCTCATCTCCACAAATGTAAAGATTATCAATTTTTCTGGTATGAAGCATTTCATTATGACCAAATCCGGCAAGTCCGGAACCAATAATTATCGGTTTATTAGGAAAAGTAGTTACCCAATTTTCGATCAGCATTTGCTTCATTTCAGCTTTATCAAAAGCTTCTACCAGAATATCAACTTCTTCGTAAATTTCAATCACATTTTGGGGAGTGATTTTTTCAAAATGAATTTCGTAAGTAGAAAAAGTATTGATCCTTTCTAAATTTTCTTTCAGGGCTTCTACTTTTGGTTTCCCAATTTGATCTATAAAATATTGTTGCCTATTTAAATTTGTAATTTCAATTCTATCAAAATCTGCTATTACTAATTTGCCAATACCAGTTCTTGCCAAAGAAAATGCGATATTTGAACCTAATCCACCAGCTCCGGCAATCCCGATTACACTATTTCTGATTGCTGGTAGAATAAATTGGTCATGTTTGGAAAAAAATTGTTTTTCTTGGATTTTTGATTTGTTCAAAACTACTATTTTAAGATTTTTTATTCCACAAAATAATTGAAATATTATTTGTGAAACTGTTCTTAATTATATTAATTTGTTTTAAAAAATACAAGAATGTTTTCCAATTTGAATTAGAGCTAATTCTAAGATTTTACTATCTTTTTTATAGATTAAAAGTAAATCTGGTCTCAGATGGCATTCTTTAAAGCTTTTTAAATTACCTCTTAATTTATGATCTTTGTATTTTGATTCAAGTTTTTCATTATTTACAAGTTTTGTAACAACTTCTCTTAAAATTTTCTTATCATCATCCAATAATTTTTTATAATCTTTTTTGAAACTATTAGTTCTAAATATTGAATACATTTAGCTTTCCAAATCTTGGAATAAATCATCTACATTAGAAAAAGTTTTCCCTTGTTTTTCCTTTAATTCACTTATTGCTTTTAATGTTTTTTTATTTGGGATTTTTGCATCAAAAGGAAGACCATTATTTAAAACTATCATACTATTGAATAAACTAATCGCTTGAGAATAAGATAAACCAAGAATTTTCAATATCTGCCTTGCTTTAATGTAATTTGTTTCATCAACCCTTATTGTTGTTTGAGTTTTCATATTATACTCCTACTTCTAAATATTTTATATCCCATCTAACATACAAAATAAATTGAGAATTAAATTTGGCAAGTAAAATATTGTAACTATAGATGTTCGCAGATGAATTGATACTCTTTAATCATAATTATCTTGAATCCAATTTTAAAT
>JAIORE010000115.1 GCA_021108315.1 Candidatus Cloacimonadota bacterium | reverse complement strand
TTGATTACGGAAATACCGAAATCAAATGCTCATGGCGAGATGACGTGGCACGCCGCACGTTATCAGAAAAGAACAGTAAAAAGAAAAAAAGGAGGAGAAAATGAAAAAATCTTTATTTGTAATTTTTGTAGTATTAGCAATAGGGATAAACGCTACAACAATTAATGTACCAGGAGATTATGGAACATTACAGCAGGCAATTAATGCCTCGACTGATGGAGATGTTATTATCGCAGCTAACGGTTGGTATCTTGAATTAATTAATTTTAATGGAAAAAATGTAACATTAACATCTAATTATTATGTATCTGGTGATACGCTAGATATTCAAAACACAGTCATTCATGGAGGTCAGAATGGTACAGTTGTTACTTTTGAAAACAATGAAACTGAAAATGCTGTTTTAAATGGATTCACAGTTACATTTGGTCTTGCAGAGAATGGTGGAGGAATAAAAATTCGGGGTGCTTCACCAACTTTATCTAATCTTATTATAAAACAAAATTTTACAACCAATAATGGCGCTGGTATTTATATCACATATCGGTATATAGATATTGATGAGATATACTATTCAAGTCCAATGCTGTATAATGTTGAAATTGATGACAATGAGTCCGATAACTATGCTGGGGGATTGTATAGTGATAATAACTCTACACTTGAAATGGAAAATGTTTCAATTACTAATAATGAATCAGATAATCATGGTGCTGGGTATTATAGCGATAATTCTGTTATTGAAATGGATAATGTATCTTTTTATAATAATCAACCACAAACTGATGGTAAATACGGCAGTGGAATGTATGCAAGCAATTGTACGATTACAATAGATAATTCAATTTTTGATAATAATGGCAATATTGATAGTGATAACTGCGACAAAGGAGGAGGTTTATTCTTATCAGAATGTAATATCAATATACTAAATACACTTATCGTAAATAATTATTCGTTGAGAGGTGGTGGTGGTCTTATAGCATTTAATTCAACAATAATCATTTCTGATTCCAATGTATATAATAACTCTTGTAGATGGGTTTGGTCAAGTTGGGGTGGGACTCGCGGTGTTGGAATAGCTTTAGAATATTCAAATGCTGATATAACTAATTGTTCTTTTTATGAAAACTATATTACTGTTAATTATGCATCTGGTATTGGGTTAGGCTTTAGTCATTGTCCATTGATAAACATTATTGATTCAAATATTATAAATAATTACATAACTAGTAATCATTATGATCTACAAGGAGGTGGCATATATCACTCAGACGGTGAATTAAATATTTCAAATTGCATTATTACAGGAAATGGAGTTGGATCAAGCGATAATACACCCCAATATGGAGGAGGTTTATTTTTTGATAATTTAACATTTAGAGTCGATAATTCATTAGTGAGCGATAATTATTCTCAAAAATACGGTGGTGGTATTTATGCCACCAACAGCAGTGGATCATTCATAAATACTGAGATAAAACAAAATCAAGCAGATTATCAGGGTGCTGGTATTTACTTAAATAACACTTCTCCAAGATTTGAATATGTGGTTATTGCTCAAAATAATACAACAAATTCTGATGGTGGAGGTGTCTATTGTAGCACAAATTCTGAACCTTATTTTATTAATTCAACGATTTGCGACAACCAGGCTACCAACGGTGGTGGTATCGTTGCAATGAATAATTCGAATCCATCATTTATAAATACAATTATGTATTTTAACTTGCCTGAGCAATTATATTTTTCTTCATCAGGAAGTCCTAATAGTGCAAAGATCACCTATTCGGATTTTGAAGGAGGATTAACCGGAATCGTAACCAATGGAAATGGTATGGCAATTTGGATGGGTGGAAATATAACAGATGATCCGCTTTTAGATGCTGATTATATTCTAACTGAGAATTCTCCCTGTATAGATGCAGGTACGGATTATGTAAACTGGTTTGGGGAGGTAATCGTGGATATTCCACCGGAAGATTATTATGGAACAGCTCCGGATATGGGGGCCATCGAATATGATGTACCGGGTATTTATTCTTCCGATGGTAATTTGGATTTCGGATACCAGGAGTTAAATACAACAGAAACTCTTACTCTTGATATAACAAATTATTCTACAGTAGATGTTACTATAGATGTTCGCAGATGAATTGATACTCTTTAATCATAATTATCTTGAATCCAATTTTAAAT
>JAIORE010000176.1 GCA_021108315.1 Candidatus Cloacimonadota bacterium | reverse complement strand
ATTTAAAATTGGATTCAAGATAATTATGATTAAAGAGTATCAATTCATCTGCGAACATCTATAATTCCAAATTTAGTATTTAAAACTTCTATTTTTTTTATTCGTTGCCCTTTAATATTGAAGATTTCAATCTTAACATTTTTTATGTCTTTTCCTTTTAAATGAAAGGAAATTGTAGTTTCAGGATTAAAAGGATTAGGATAGTTAAATATACTTTCATCAGTTATATTTAAAGTATTTATTGAACTACTTAGCTCGTCTAAATTATAACTTAATATGGAATTATCGATTGGAATGATGTAAATTTTATTCTCTGTAAAACTAGTAATAACATTTCTAATATCTACTATAGAATCAAGATTATCAATATAGTATTCATTCCAAGTATCTCCTGAATTTTCTGAAATCATCAAATGTGGTTGCTCTGACACTGGAAAAGAAAGTGATCTTATTGAAGCAAATATTTTGTTTTGGTTATTAGGATCAAAAGCAATATCTGTAATTCCGGTTTCTGAGCTAAATTCTTGAGTACATTCAATCCAATTTAAAAAATCTGATGTTCTAAATAGTTCGATGGTAGTACTATCTGTTTTTTGGCACAAAAGATAGAAATATTCTTCATTATAATAACTCTTAAAGTAATAATAACTATCATCAAATGTATAAAATGGTTCCCAAGTTTCACCTAAATTACTTGTGCTGTAAATTCCTTTTTTGTAAAATATTCCCAAATGTATATCATCAACCTTCACTGTATTCATCAAAGATATTGAAGTTTCGCTATAATTTTCATTACCTTCCAAAATTTTATTCCAAGTTACTCCAGAATCTATTGATTGATAGATAAAGCTATCATAATTAGTATAATCTACTCCAAAACATAAAATATTACTATCTAATTTATATAATCTTTTTAAATTAATCCTATCATTTAAGTCAATTCCATCCATTGTCTCGATCCAATACTCACCATTATCACTAATAAATAGACCATTTTCACGACACGCCAACCATTCGTTGGATAAATTATTAGTGCGAATTAATGATTTATTATACAGAGCTGAGTCTATTCTTTCCCATTCTGGGACAGTATCGTTAGAAATATATAGGCAACCAAAAGATGTAAATATTGATGATGGATTTTCAGATAAAAAATCAATATTCAATATATCTTTTCGGAATATATTTTGAGGTATTAAATTAACAGAAGAATCGATATTATCAAAAATAAAAATTCCTTCATCTTTTGTTGACCAATAAAGTATGTTTTGATTGGAATAGATTTCCGGTCCTTCTATAAATATTTCTAAACCAGAACCAATCTCTTCCCAGATTTGATTTTCTTGATCTAATTTGAATAGTCCTGAAAGATTATTCATATTGAAACTGACTCTAACAGAGCTAATAATGATTGTATCCCAACATTGTACAATACTATTTCCCAAAAGTTCAAACTGAGATCCATAATTAATGCATTCCCAATCAATTCCTCCATTTTGAGTTAGAAAAATAGTTTCCAAAGGACTACTGTTAATATTTACTCCTCCTACAATATATTTATCCTCATTTAAAATAATCCCTGATTTAGGTATAAATCCCATAGAGTAGAATGGAGAATCATATTGTTCCCAATTCTCACCTAAATCATTACTTCTATAGAATTCATTACTACTTCCGGTAAGGCATACAGTCGAATATTCTTCATTATATAATAAAGTATTACACCACATATTACCTAAATCAATCCAGTTATATCCATAATCAATTGAGCGAAACCAAACATTACCGTATCTTAGGAAAAATATTATGTTAGGTTGATTTTTTAGAATAAATACATTATAACATCCATTATTAAAATATTGTTCATTCCACGTATAACCACCATCTTCAGAAATATATAAATAACCATCTTTGGTTAGATAGATTTTATTATCAAAAACATCAAATGAGCTAACTTTATTGCTCGGAGCAGGGATTATAATCTCTTCCCATAAATTTAGTTCTTCATCAATTTTATAAAGATGCATATTATCAAAAGAAAGCACATAAATTATTGTGGTGGATTTATCAACAATAATATCTCTTCCTTTTATACTGGAAGGACCGATTTGTTCCCAGCTTAATAAATACAAATGAACACATAGTATTATAGATGTTCGCAGATGAATTGATACTCTTTAATCATAATTATCTTGAATCCAATTTTAAAT
>JAIORE010000249.1 GCA_021108315.1 Candidatus Cloacimonadota bacterium | reverse complement strand
CGCTTTCAGCGGTTCACATATTTCAAACCTCCAGTTCGACTGGAGGTCATTGATTTAAAAGAAATTGAAGATTACCGACTTATTGAACCAGTTCTTACACTTATTTGGATGGTTTCCGATAAACTTGGTTTTGAAGATGATTTTGTCTCTTATAAGTTGCTTCCCGAAGTAGTTTCAGAATTTCTAAAAAATGAAACAATTTGGTATAAAGAAAACTTTATTCATCTACTTGAAGAAAGAGACAAACATTTAAAAATAATTGAAAACAAAACAAAGGACCTTGATTTCTTACCCAAAAATAAACTAATTTTTATGTTTCAAAAAAATATTGTAAAAAATATGGAAGCAGCAAAAAAAGATAAAAACAAGCATAAAACAAAATATGCACGTTGGTTTGATTTTGCACAAAAAACTTTAAATAAAGATAACAGCAAAAAAGATTTTATAGAATTTGAAACGGACTCTCTTTTTAAAGAAATAATGCGTAGACTTGACCAATCTAAATTAGATATGGATGATAGACAATTTATTATCGATGAGCGTGAATTATGGAGTAAAATAGATAAATACGGTAGAGATTTCTTTGATGATGGGGAAAAAGTAGGTAGAGAGAAAGGGAAATTTGAAGAGAAATTTGAAATTGCAAAAGAAATGCTAAATGATGGTTTATCTATTGAGAAAATTCAAAAATATACAGGATTATGAATAAAGAGAAAAAAAATAGGACAAATAATGAATGTACTATCATTACTTAATTTGAGACAAGTTTGTTTAATTGTTATCTCAATATTTATTTTATGTAATTGCTCGAATAATATATTTCGATCAAAGCAAAAACCAATTATTCACTTTATTGATAAAGAAATCAATTCATTCAGTCATTTAATAATTCAGGATTCGACAATATTTTCAATTGGTGTTGATTATAAATCTACTTATTTATTCAAATTTGATGACAAGTTGAATTTGAAATTTAAAAAGAGAATTCACAATAGATTATATAATTCAACAATTAAGATTCTTGAAGATAGCTTTGTAATAAAAGGTAAAGATAATAAAATTAGTAAGGCGGTGCAATTTGATTTTATAGGGAATACAATTGATACGTTAAATACAAATTATTTTGATGAAATTACAGAAAATATCATTCATAATAACTCTTTTGACCTAAAAATCGAAACTAATGAAAAAAAGCAAAGTAAGTTGATTTTATCAGTTACAAGTGGTAAAATTTTGCAAACAGTTGATTTAGATTTTTCATTAATACGAATAAATTTTAGCCAACTTAGTGATCAGAAACTTGTAATTTCAGGAACAGGTAGAATTTCCCCTAGTTGGTCTGGACATAGTTTTGGTTTAATTTTCTTAAGTGATGAACCTAAATCTCATCTAAGGTTGTTTCAACAAAATGATAAAGCTAAAATGATGGAATTAGCCTATTCTCAAAAGGATAAATTAGTCATTAACAAGCTCTTCAATGAATGGCATCATCTCTATAAACCCAAAAATACAAAAATATTATTAAAGGAATGGGAAAAAGAAACATATTTAATTTTTAAACAAATATACCCAAATTTACTAAAACCAAGGCGAAAAGTAGATGGATCCCTAATTTATAATCCAGAATACCACTTAATTGATGTAAGTCTTCAAATAGAAATCAGTGATTCAATAAATGTTCCAACTGTAAAGCAGAAGAAAAGATTATCAATATATGACAGTTTCTATAAACCCAGCAAAACTGAAACTATTAATGATTTTCGCCCGTTTGTATCAATTGATAAAAAAATAATATATTGTAATTCTAATATTGAGGAATCATTGATGATTTTCCTTTCACATTTTTATGGAAATCCAGATAAGTTAGAAGACAGAATCAAGTTTTTAGAAGATAAAATTACAATCATTCCTGCGCATTGGGTTGGTGCTCCGAATATTTATTCTCAACCTGTTATATCAAAAATAATTTTCAATACTGAATATAATAAAGCTATTTTAAGATATACAAATGTTGGTCATTCTTTTTCAAGAGTGTATTATGAGAAAAAAAATGGGAAATGGGATCGTATTAGAGTAATTGCTTCAATGGTTTCATAAATGAAAATGGTAGTAATAAATTTGCATAACATAGGTGTCTCCGCCAGAAAAGATGGGCGGAGCACACCCCCACATTAGCCAACATGTCGCTCCACTCCATGTTGGCTAACGTTCGGCGTGCCACTA
>JAIORE010000383.1 GCA_021108315.1 Candidatus Cloacimonadota bacterium | reverse complement strand
AAAGCATTCAATAGAATGCAAGTATTTTCTGCTGCGATAGCAGCTTCGTTCAACAGAATTGTTTACGATACGCTAAAAATGACACTCGTAACGAAAAGGATATATATGAAAGCAATAGTATTAACCGAAAAACCAAGTGTTGCTCGTGAAATTGCCAGAGTTTTAAAGTGCACCAGAAAACAAAAAGGATTTATCGAAGGGGATAAATACATTATAACTTGGGCACTAGGACATCTAGTTACTTTAGCAGAACCGTCTGATTATGATGATCGTTACAAACATTGGAGTCTGGATTATTTACCTATGTTGCCAGAGAAAATGAAACTAAAAGTAATCAAAAAAACTTCTGACCAGTTTCGTTCAATAAATAGAATTTTGCAACGTAAAGATGTAAGTGAACTTATTATCGCTACAGATGCCGGACGAGAAGGTGAATTGGTTGCTCGTTGGATTATGATAAAAGGTGGTTGGAAAAATAAACCGGTAAAACGCTTGTGGATCTCTTCTCAAACCGATTCAGCAATTCGGGAAGGCTTTGCAAATTTGAAACCAGCTCGAAATTATGACAATCTCTTTAATGCTGCCGTTGGACGCGCAGAAGCAGATTGGTTAGTTGGGCTAAATGTAACTCGCGGTTTAACCTGTAAATATGATGCTCGCTTGAATGCAGGACGAGTTCAAACTCCTACGCTATCTATTATCGTTGAAAAAGAAAATGATATTAAGAATTTTGTACCCAAAAAATATTGGCAGATAATAGCAACATTTTCTGGGGTTTCTGCTACTTGGCAAGATCAACATAGTAATAATCGAATTTATGATAAAGAAAAAGCTGATAAACTGGTTGCCAAGCTTCAAAATAAAAATGGGGTTATAATCTCTATTACCAGAAAAGATAAATCAGAAGCTCCTCCACTTGCTTACGATCTCACCGAATTACAACGTGATGCTAATCGTCGTTACGGCTTTTCTGCAAAGCATACCCTCAGACAGATACAAACTCTTTATGAACGCCATAAACTTGTGAGTTATCCTAGAACTGATTCACGCTATATTACAAAAGATATGGTTTCCACTTTAAAAATTCGTCTACAAAAGATTGCAAAAGCTGGATATTCAAGTCTAGTGCAACCTCTTTTGAAACAAAATCTGAAACTAACTACTCGCTTTGTGAATGATGCAAAAGTCTCTGATCATCACGCTATAATTCCTACAGATCAAACTGTTAATATATCTGCACTTTCTAATGATGAAAAAAAAATCTACGATCTGATTGTTCGTCGTTTCATTACGGTTCTTTATCCTCATCATAAATATGTCAAACTGGCGATGATGTTGAAACTTGATAATGAGAATTTTCTGACAAATGGAAAAGTCATAATTGAGCAAGGCTGGAAAAAAGTATCTACTCAGCTAAAAGATTCTGATGATGAGGAAACTGAATATAAGGGTTCTCTTCCGAATTTGAAACAAGGACAAAATATCACTATCAGCGGGATTAAACTCCAAACCAAACAAACAAAACCTCCTAAAAGATTTACAGAAGCAACTCTGCTTACAGCAATGGAAAATCCGGGAAAATCAATTGAAGATAAAGTACTAAAGGAATCCATAAAAGCCGGTGGACTTGGAACTCCTGCTACTCGAGCTGATATTATTGAAAAACTAATTCACGGATATTATGTGGAAAGAATTGGAAAGCAGCTTGTTCCTACAGCAAAAGCCTTTGAGCTTATTCGCTTGGTTCCAGATGAATTGAAATATCCTGAACTTACAGCAGAATGGGAATTTCGACTTAGTAATATTGCCTTAGGAAAAGAAAATAAAGATAAATTTATCAAAGATATTCGTTTGAGTGCGATTGCTTTAACTAATCATATTAAATCTTCAAATTTGAAGTATGAAATCACAAATCTTAGTAAAGAAAAGTGCCCACTTTGTGGAAATTTTATGATGAAATTTACCGATAAATTGGTTTGCTCAGATCGTCAATGTGCTCATGAACAGAGCGGAAAACAAGGAAAGGGACTAAGTACACGGCGAAAGTCTTTTAAAGAAAAGAAGATGAATAAGCAGTTAATCTCTCGATTTGGTAAGCAGAAAGAGCAAACTGAAACTCTCGGTGATTTGTTTGATTTATAGATAATTCCTTTCCTATAAAACCCTACTTTACCACTTATATAGCCTAAGTCCCTATTAACATTCACAATTGCAAAAATTTATTAGACGTAATTTAATCTTGATCTAAAAAATCAGTT
>JAIORE010000424.1 GCA_021108315.1 Candidatus Cloacimonadota bacterium | reverse complement strand
AACGATAGTTTTTAAAGATATTTTTTTCTGCTGCGACTAGCAGCTTCGTTCAACAAACGTATCAGAGCTTAGATTGAAAGAAGATATGAAAGAGCTCCGCATACGTCATCCATTAGCCAACATGTCGCTCCACTCCATGTTGGCTAACGGGTGGCGTGCCACTAAAAAAAGACGAGCAGCGGAGTGAATCGAAACGTCGTCTAAAACTGCGTCCACGGGGACTCGCAATTCTGCACCTCTTTGACCTTGAAATGCTCGTCTTTTATCATCTCACTAATCGCATTATGATTACGGAAATACCGAAATCAAATGCTCATGGCGAGATGACGTGGCACGCCACCCGTTAGCCCTTCCTCAGAATCTTAATAAGATCGTATTTACGTACAGCTCGTAATTTGTTATCAGTTGGCTTTTAGATTCGAGGTTGTTTTTAGACCAAGAATGAAACAGAATTTGGGAGTGGTGCTTGCACATTTTCTGCCAATTAGCAAGGAGATTATGAAACTGTTTGGTTGTTTTCATCATTAAATTGCAGGTTTTTAGTTTTGATGTCTATTTGAGGTAATTTCGCCAACGAGCTGAGAGAAATAATTGTCACAAAATCTGCTTACTGCTTTTCTTGGAGATTTTTGCAAATTCTGTTCCATTCTCTCCCTTGCCGTACTTGTTTCTTAAAGTCGTAAGTTCTTGACACCGTTCGTTATATATTTCAGACGTTGCTTTAGTCTGTAGGTTGTTTATAGACGAAAAGTGTAACGGAATTTGCGAAGCCGGATTTGAGTAGCAGATTTTCTGCCAATTAGCAAGGAGATTATGAAACTGGTTGGTCGTTTTCATCATTAAATTGCAGGTTTTTAGTTTTGATGTCTATTTGATGTAATTTCACCAACGAGCTGAGAGAAATAATTGTCACAAAATCTGCTTACTGCTTTTCTTGGAGATTTTTGCAAATTCTGTTCCATTCTCTCCCTTGCCGTACTTGTTTCTTAAAGTCGTAAGTTCTTGACACCGTTCGTTATATATTTCAGACGTTGCTTTAGTCTGTAGGTTGTTTATAGACGAAAAGTGTAACGGAATTTGCGAAGCCGGATTTGAGTAGCAGATTTTCTGCCAATTAGCAAGGAGATTATGAAACTGGTTGGTCGTTTTCATCATTAAATTGCAGGTTTTTAGTTTTGATGTCTATTTGATGTAATTTCACCAACGAGCTGAGAGAAATAATTGTCACAAAATCTGCTTACTGCTTTTCTTGGAGATTTTTGCAAATTCTGTTCCATTCTCTCCCTTGCCGTACTTGTTTCTTAAAGTCGGAAGTTCTTGACATTGTTCGTTATATATTTCAAGCGTGTCTCTATTCAACAGGTCGCTTTTAGACGAAAAGTGAAACGGAATTTGCGGTGCAGGATTGGGTAAGCACATTTTCTGCCAATTTCAGCAAAAAGTCACATCTTTAAGGCTATTACGGGTTTTATGCTAGCTTGTTTCTATGAAATGTTCAGTAGGATTGGCTTATCCAAGGAGAGTCAGGAAGAGAAATTGTCACAAAATTTGCCTAATCTGTTTTTCATTTACGTAGCAAATTCCATTCCACTTTTCTTTGTTGTCGAAAGATTCTGCGGATGGGATAACAAGCAGCTCAGTGCTCAGATTGAGAGAAGATGTGAAAGAGCACAGCAGTTGCGAAACATTAGCCAACATGTCGCTCCACTCCATGTTGGCTAACGGGCGGCGTGCCACTAAAAAAAGACGAGCAGCGGAGTGAATCGAAACGTCGTCTAAAACTGCGTCCACGGGGACTCGCAATTCTGCACCTCTTTGACCTTGAAATGCTCGTCTTTTATCATCTCACTAATCGCATTATGATTACGGAAATACCGAAATCAAATGCTCATGGCGAGATGACGTGGCACGCCGCCCGTTATCTACCAAGCAGAATCTTAAGAAGATTGTATTTATGTAGAGTTCGTAATTTGTTATCAGCTGGCTTTTTTATTCGATGTTGTTTTTGGCTCAAGAATGAAACAGAATTTGGGCTTGGTGCTTGCACATTTTCTGCCAATTAGCAAGGAGATTATGAAACTAAGTGGTTGTTTTCATAATTTAATGGTAGGTTTTTAGTTTATATTTATGTTTTACGTTATATTGCCAATGAGCTGAGAGAACTAATTGTCACAAAATCTGCTGCTGTTTTTCTTCGACATTTCAGCAAATTCTGTTCCATTCTCTATCTTGCCGGACTTGTTTCTTATAGTCGGAAGT
>JAIORE010000378.1 GCA_021108315.1 Candidatus Cloacimonadota bacterium | reverse complement strand
AGTACACCACGTTCTCCCTGCTTTTCTCTCAATCTGAATGTGGGTACTTTTGTTAGGCACAGCATCAACCAAGAATAAGACCAACCCATTATATTTAGGTGATCAATACGACTATTTTAACAGTAAGCATTTTTTCACGGATTTGGATATACCGTTAATAGATAATTTGTAGAAATAAACACCTGAACTTACCGATTTACCTGAATCATCAATACTATTCCAAACTAAGGAATGATTACCTTTTTTTAGATCATCGTTAAACAAAGTTTTTATTTTCTGACCCTTGAAATTGAAAATTGATAGGTTTATTTTAGAATCCTTTTGGATTGAGAACTCAATTATTGTTGTTGGATTAAAAGGGTTGGGGTGGTTGGAAAGAGTGTTATGCAGTTCAGTCGTTTCATTATTTAATTCTACACTATTATTTGTTGTAAAATGCCACATTCCGCTCCAAAGTACTTCAGTTTCAAAAGTAGATTTTACTCTCCACCAATACTCAGTATCTAGAAGTAATTCTGGAGAAATGCTAAATGTATTATCCTCAATATATTCTCCTTCACCAATACTAATTAGATTCTCCATTGATGTTCCCAAGTAAACCTCATACGAAGTACCTGATTCCGCACCTTGCCAAGATAACTCACTACTATCTACATCCTCTGTATGCCTATTTGGAGAAGGATAGCAAGCTGCATTGAGATTGGCTACATTAGGATGATTAAAGCAATCAAAATCGCGTGTTTGCAAAATTGGAATATGGTTTTCGATTGCTTCTATTGAAATAGGATTGGTAAAATTGGTTGATTCAATAAATAAATAATCCCGAAAACCAAGACCCGCGTTCTCAATCAATGGAAATATATCTGTTATTTGGTTACCTTGCAAATATAAATTCCAAATATTCAACAAACCAGAAAGAGAAGATATATCGCTGATCTGGTTGTTGTTTAACATTAAACAAGTTAAATTCGTAAGAAAAGACAATGTTGAAATATCATTGATCTGATTAGAATACAAATACAGCTCTTCTAAATTAGTCATATGAGATAGTGTAGATATGTCGTTAATCTGATTAGAACTCAAATCTAACACAATTAAATTTGTCAAACCAAAGAGTACGGGGATGTCACTAATTTGATTGTAAGATAAATACAGCTGTTCTAAATTAGTCATGCCAGAAAGAGCTGAGAAAACACTAATTTGATTCTGAGACAAAGCCAACTTTTCTAAATTTATCAGGCTAGTTAAATCTGGAACGACACTGATCTGATTAGAGCTCAAATTCAAACTCACTAAATTCGCTAAAGTTAAGAGTGCAGAGATATCAATTATCTCATTATTTCCCAATATCAATTCCGACAAGTTCGTCAAATTGGAAAGTGCAGATATATCAATGATTTGATTATCAGACAAATCCAGTTGAGTTAAAATCATCAAACCTGATAGTGCTGAAACGTCACTTATTAGATTGGAATTCAATTCCAATTGGGTTAGATTCGTTAAATTGGATAGTGCAGATATATCACTAATCAAATTAGAGTGCAATACTAATCTTTCTAAAGCTGTTAAGTTGGCAAGTGAGGTGATATCACTGATTTGATTGCGTGATAATACTAATCTCTCTAAATTAATCATATCAGATAATGCGTTTATATCGCTGATCTGATTGTAATGTAATATTAGCATCTCTAGATTGATCAAATCGGAAAGTGAGGTGATGTCGCTTATTTGATTATTGTATAAATCCAAATTCTCTAAATTAGTCAATCCAGAAAGACCAGAGATATCGTTTATTTGATTCCATTTTAAATCCAGCTGAGTTAAATTCGTCAATCCTGAAAGTGCGGAGACATCGCTGATAGAGTTAGAATACAAATTCATGCCATGTAAATTCGTTAGATATTGAGCACCTTCGATAGATAATATGGATGCATTATCTGCTTGCAATTGTCCAGTTAAGCCATTCAAATCAGCAATAGTTGGTTCATAATCATCAGGTTGCCCTAGTTTCTCGTTAATTGCTTCACGAAAACCATCATCCGGTACAATTTGAGCAAAAAGCCCAAAACCAATAATACTTATAATAACCATTAATAATAACTTCTTTTTCATCTTTCCTCCATACATTTCAATTAAATGCAATTTGTTACATCATGTCATTTTTTTATACTTCTATTCTTTCAAAATATATCTTTTTCATTTGTTGTGCCTAATGGTTGGCGTGCGCGGTGCTCTTCTTGCGTTTCTTGCATTCAGAGCACTGG
>JAIORE010000390.1 GCA_021108315.1 Candidatus Cloacimonadota bacterium | reverse complement strand
CGCTTTTAAGCGGTTCACGAATTCAAACCTCCAGTTCAACTGGAGGTCATTGATTAAATTTTCATTCATTTCGGGTAACTTGATATAAAGAATTTTGTCTTTTTTTAAATAGAGTGTTTTGTATGATTCATCTCTTTGACTGTAAGTAATTGAAAAGGAATCATTTTTGTCCATTGTAAATGAGATATTTTCACCTTTTGGATTTTCAATCTCGAAAAAAATTACTTCAACTGAATCTGGATTTAAAAAATATGGGAAAATTGTGGAAATATTTTTTTTGAGTGAATAATCCCAAGAAAAATATTGCTCGAAATCAACAGCCCTTTCAATTATTTCATCAGGAGTTTTTCCGTTTAGCTTAGATAATTTTGAACCTTTTTTGATTTCAATATCTTTTAAGCTGATATCATATTTAAAATAATAATCACCATCAAAATAAAAAAGCGGGATATATAGTTGCAGAACTTTAGAATTTAATCGAAAATATTTTTGATATAGATCACTTATTAAATATGAATCATTTTCAACAAAACCATTAAAATATTCTCGTCTTCCAGAACAATCAAGCCAAAAATGACTTCCTCTACAGTATGTTATTGTTTTTTTTAGAAGCTGAACAAATTCAATAGTTGAGTTACAATCTTCAATTTTTTTCCGATTATCTATCAATAGTTCATCAATGTCAATTCCGTAAATTTCTTTATTTACTTCATTCATTGGAAATACTTCTTCAACTATTTTTACAAACGAATCATAATCATTATACATTTCTTCTTTTGAGATTTCGGGAAAATTAAAATCAGGAATATCTGAAAATTTCCAAATTCCGTCATTGTTTGTATAAAAAGACGCTCTCAAAACAGTTTTCCCAGATGCTATTACATATTGAGTTTCTCCGTGAAGAACATAATGAATTTTAGGAATATCTTCAACTTGTTGAGCTGTATAAATCATTAGGCTTTTATCCTGATTTAATGGATTAAACCAAACGGAAATAAGACGCAAATTAGAACCAGTAATTTCTCTATCAGCCATTATTTTATTTGGTGCAATTTTGATTGGTAATTTCTTAAAATATTTGTTTAACCAAAGATTACCTGCTTGCGTACCATAAGCGACAATATTTTTGAGGGATAAATTTTGTTCTAAAGCCTCTACATCAGTAATTATTTTAAATCGGGCAAACATTCGCTTTGCAGTTTCAGATATTT
This sequence comes from Candidatus Cloacimonadota bacterium, assembly GCA_021108315.1. Classification (GTDB taxonomy): domain Bacteria; phylum Cloacimonadota; class Cloacimonadia; order Cloacimonadales; family TCS61; genus JAIORE01. The sequence goes on along the minus strand of JAIORE010000390.1, from coordinate 1,054 downwards.
CTTTTTCTGCTTCTTTATTCATTTCATTTGTTGGGATAATTATGACATATGTACTATCATCACTTCCCCAAGTTGAATTCATATCAATTGGTAAATATGATTTTGTTAATTTTTTTTTATTACAGAATACTAAATTAATAATAATAAATATTATGATAATTAATAATATTTTTTTACTCTTCACTCTTTTCTCCTTTCACTTTATCGAAAACTATAAATTCTTTTCCTATAAAATCATAACCACATTTTAATGCAATTTTATTAGATGAGATGTTCTGCGTTTCAGTCAAATACACAACCGTTTTTCCTTTTTGATTAATTAATTTTGTCATTGAATCTACAATCTTAAATCCAACACCTTGATCTCGATGCTTTTTTAATGTTGTTATAGATATTTCTACAAACTCTTCATTTTCTCTTGTCACAAGACCATATCCTTTGATTACATTTTTTATTTTATGAATGTAAATTTTATTATTATTATTTAAAAAGGCAATATTAGATAAAGAAACAGAAGAATTTGCATTTAGAAATTCAATTTCACTTTGAGAAACTTTTGGGAAAAAATTATAATTTGTTTTATTTACTTTTTTTTGACATTTTGAATAATATCTGTTAACTTCAAGAATCTTGAAATTGAAATTTGAAGCAAATGTATAAATTATATCAGGAAAATAAAGATTTTGTTGAGCAATTTTTTTGAACACAAGTTCTAATTTATTAATATCGAAATCAGGATGAATTGAAACAAGAATTTCATTATTTCTCTCTTTAAAAATGATCGGAAATCTTACATTATAAGGGTTTTCTTTAGTTCTCTCAAATGATGTAAATACTTGAATAATTTTGTTTCTAATAACTTCTTTTGAAACTAAATTATCAAATTCTATTAGGTCTAAATCATTCATATTTTTTTGTCTAATTCCTTAATGTGCATAACGGGCGGCGTGCCACGTCATCTCGCCATGAGCATTTGATTTCGGTATTTCCGTAATCATAATGCGATTAGTGAGATGATAAAAGACGAGCATTTCAAGGTCAAAGAGGTGCAGAA
>JAIORE010000168.1 GCA_021108315.1 Candidatus Cloacimonadota bacterium | reverse complement strand
GGAAATACCGAAATCAAATGCTCATGGCGAGATGACGTGGCACGCCGAACGTTATCTGCTTTACATAAAAAATAATTGGAGAGTAAAATGAATAAAAAGTTATTATTAATCGCTATTATAAGTATTATCGGATTGGGGCTTTCAGCGCAAATTGTTCCTGATGATAATTTCCGGGTAGTAATAAATGAACATCTTGGTCAACCTGCAGATTATCAGCCTACTATTGAAGATTTGAATGGAATGACTGGGACTTTGGATGCTGGAGATGCAAATATTTCATACATCAATGGTGCTCAGTACTTAACTAATTTAACTGGTTTAGATTTGAATCGTAATAATATAAGCAGTATATCAGCACTTTCTGATTTAACTAATTTAACTGGTTTAGATTTGAATCGTAATAATATAAGCAGTATATCAGCACTTTCTGATTTAACTAATTTAACTGGTTTAGATTTGAATCGTAATAATATAAGCAGTATATCAGCACTTTCTGATTTAACTAATTTAACTGGTTTAGATTTGAATCGTAATAATATAAGCAGTATATCAGCACTTTCTGATTTAACGAATTTAACTTATTTGGATTTAGAAAGGGTTATTATCAGTGACATCTCAGTACTTTCTGGTCTAATGAATTTAACCTATTTGGATTTAGGATGTGCTCATCCCAGTGATGTCTCAGCACTTTCTAATCTGTCGAATTTAACATATTTGTGTTTGTATTCTAATCAGATCAGTGACATTTCACCACTTTCTAATCTGACGAATTTAACATATTTAAGTTTGTATTCCAATCAGATTAGTGACATCTCACCACTATCTGGACTGACAAATATAACGGATTTACTTTTGAGTGGCAATCAGATTAGCGACATATCTTCACTTTCTGGTCTTACAAATTTAGTGCTATTTGGGGGTAGTAGGAATCAGATCAGCGATATATCATCACTGTCTGGCCTGACGGAATTAACGATTCTGTTTTTACATAATAATCAGATTAGTGACGTCTCTGCACTATCTGGACTGATAAATATAACGGATTTACGTTTGAATGATAATCAGATTAGTGACATCTCACCACTATCAACTCTTACTAATTTAACATCATTTTATTTGGGTAGCAATCAGATCAGCAACATATCTTCATTTTCTAACCTTACTAATGTAACACATTTTTTTTTATACAATAATCAAATTAGTGACATCTCTGTTTTTTCCAGTCTACCTAATATAACAAATTTGTGTTTGGAGTATAATCAGATCAGCAACATAGATGCATTATCTGATCTGGAGAATTTAACAATTTTATATGTAACTAATAATCAGATCAGTGATATTTCCTCTCTTTCCAATCTGACAAATTTATACTGGTTAGGATTGGAAGGTAACCAAATAACAGATATTTCACCGCTTGTTGAAAATACTGGTCTTGGCCTGTGGGACCACCTGGATTTACATTCAGTGTATTTCCAACAAACCAATCCACTCTCATCCGAAGCTATAGAGTTTCATATTCCTATTCTTGTAAGTCGTGATTTTGGACTCTTGACTTTTCCCGAAGAACCAAACTTGAATGCAGCTTGCTATCCATCTCCAAGCAGGCATGCAGAAAATATAGGGTATGGTTCAAATTTATTCTGGTATGGAGCAGAAACAGCTACAACTTATGAAGTGTATCTGGGCACATCAAGTGAAGAACTAATTAGCATAGGTGAAGGAGAATATATTGGTGATAATACTTTTACCATTTTCCTAGAATTACTTCCAGATACTGAGTATTACTGGAGAGTACAATCTACAAACGGAGATGAAGTACTATGGAGTGGCATGTGGCATTTTTCAACAGGTAATAGTGTAGCACTAGATGATGAAATAGTAAAACCTCCCCAAGAAACTATTCTAGAATCAGCTTTTCCAAATCCCTTTAATCCAACAACAACCATCAAATTCAGTGTGAAAGAAAACGAAACTGCAAAACTTGAGATATTTAACCTTAAAGGTCAGATTGTGAAATCTTATCCTGTTTTCTCCACTGGTAGTCATTTAACAGAATGGTACGGGAAAGATAATACTGGAAATAAAGTCAGTTCAGGTGTTTATCTGTATAAATTAAAATCAGATTCAACAGTACAGGTTCGTAAGATGTTGATGCTGAAGTGATTAACGCAGATAACAAACTTCTCTCTGCTCGTAAAGATGAGCAGAGCAGAAGCAATCCATTAGACAACATGTCGCTCCACTCCATGTTGTCTAACATTCGGCGTGCCACTAAAAAAG
>JAIORE010000154.1 GCA_021108315.1 Candidatus Cloacimonadota bacterium | reverse complement strand
TCAGTTACTAATAGGCTGATAGACGGTATTCGGCTAATAAGGGCAAATAAAATATTAATACTAAAAGGAAGAAAAGAAAGAGTGTAATTGCTGGCATCATTTGGAATACTATTTTGAACTTTTTCAAAAAACGGAATGGCTGGAGCTATAATTTTTTCAAAAACTGTTTTGTTTATTATCATTATAATATCTTCTTGTAATTATTTTAAAATATAATTATTGTTTTATTATAATATTGTCAATGGTTTTATTGATGCCATATTATTTAAGACTGTATACCAGCTTACGAGAATATTTCCAAAATTATCGCAAATACTGTGCCGAACGGTATTGTTAAAGAACGGTAAATATTCCAATGGGAATTATCTGTTTCGCTGTAAGTTGCCCAATTGATTTGTAAGAAATCGGTCATAAATTGAGCCGTGAAATAGCTTAAGGTTACCGGAAGAGGAGCATCCGATGTAACCCAACTTGGATCATTTGGGGAACTTGCCAATGTTCCATTACCACTATTATCACTGGAATCTGTAGCAGTTGTGCTTGGAGAGCCATCATTTAATTTCCAATATCCTTTCAGGTTTGACCATGCTACGCCGGAAGTTGTGTTATCATCATAAAGTTCCATATTATTCATCGCATCAATTTGGGTTTGAGATAACACAACATTCCAAATCCTAACTTCTTCGATTGTTCCTTCAAAAAATCTGGCAGAACCATCAAAACTTCCGATTTTTCCGGTAGCAGTTCCAAATGTTCCAAAGCTTTTTGTTTCACTTGCTACCTGCACTTCATCATAAAATAATCTGGCTGTAGTGCCATCATGAGTTGCTGCAATGTGGTGCCATTCATTGTCATGATAATAAGGTGATGGTGTTTCATATGATAACCAGCTATGAGCTCCTCCATCTGTTGTGCAATACAGGAAATGAATAGCATTTTGAGTATAGCCTGCGACTCCACCTGCATAAATTGCAGCAGCACTACTATATGAACCACTATCTACTCGATGAGTATTGAAAATTCTACCTTCTGTACCGTAAGCCCCTTGCTGTGTACTTGTTTTTATCCAAGCAGACATTGTAAAAGGTGTATCAGAGACAAAACTATCTGAAGCAGGTAGATCAACATAATCATTTCCATCAAAATCCAAAGCATTGCCCTGTGCAAAAACAGAGGTAATAAGCAAAAATAGAATTGTAAAAAGAATAGTCGTTTTCATCATTCTCTCCTCATTTTAATGATAAATCTGTGAGATATGTTATCAATAAGTTGTAAGGTTTTCTGAAAATATAATAAATGCAAAAAACTGTGAACCTCAATGAATAACACTTCTCGTTTAACATTTTAAGCTAATTAATAATACTCTCTCTTTTATTATAAATCAGCAACTTTTTTGCGATATTAAAATCTAATAATTTTCCTCCAAAATGTAAAACAAATTTATAAAAACCCCTGAAGATAATCATTATGGATAAAATAATTCCCGACCAAGTGCTATATCAAATCTCAAATGACAGATGTGTATCACAAACAATACTGTTTGGGGTCTTTTTGTATTCCCTCTGTGCCAAGATGGCACTGGACATATTCCTCTAGCACATAATCAATTATTTTTTTTATTGATTTTTGCAATATTATAATCTTTAAAATTTAAACAATATATTTTGCTCTTAATTAATTTGTCAATACAATTTACATTTAAAATTTCAATCGGTAAAATTCTAAATTAGAGTTGAACTAGTATGAAGTTATTCATTATAGTTAGATTTCTTTATGATATATTTAGTGATAGATTTATCCAATATTTTTGATTCTTTCATTTAAAAAATCCTAAAATTAAATACATTTTAAGATACACTATTTTATATAACTTTACTTGTTTCGTGCAACGTTCGGCGTGCCACGTCATCTCGCCATGAGCATTTGATTTCGGTATTTCCGTAATCAAGTTGCGATTAGTGAGATGATAAAAGACGAGTAAATCAATGTCAAAGGGGGCAGGTTTGCGAGTCCCCGTGGACGCAATTTTAGACGACGTGTCGATTCACTCCGGTTTTACTCGTCTTTTTTAGTGGCACGCCGAACGTTAGCCAACATGGAGTGGAGCGACATGTTGGCTAATGCCCGGCGTATGCGGAGCTCTTTCATATTTTCTCTCAATTTAAGCTCTGATACGCTTGTTGTGTGAATTTAATTATTCAACAAAATATGATTATGACCGGCTTTACAATTAAAAACAGCGTCGAGTTTAACTAATTCAGAACCCACGAATAATTCAATTTACCCAAAAAAAGAAACGAAA
>JAIORE010000214.1 GCA_021108315.1 Candidatus Cloacimonadota bacterium | reverse complement strand
CATCTTCTAATAATTTTTGCCACTTTTCATCAAACATAATTTTTCCTTTATTTTTCTTTCTTTAATCTAATGTCCTATAATGGATGGCAGCTGCCACGCTCTTTCACATTCTCTTCTTGCTTGGCTGTGGAGCTGTTTGTTAGCAACATCTTTCTCATTTCAAGAGCAAACATTTCTTCATTGCTTCAGTTTTGTCATTCACTTTTAATTTGTAAAGATAAACGCCTGAACTTACTAAGTTACCAAAGCTATCATCACCATTCCAGATTAATGAATGATTACCTTTTATAAATTCATTATTAGCTAAAGTTATAATTTTCTGTCCTTTGATATTAAAAATTGAAAGATCAATTTGAGAGTCATATTGAATAGAAAACTCAATTGTTGTTATTGGGTTGAATGGATTTGGAAAGTTAAACAGATTAATTTCATATAATTGAATAGTGTTATCATCAGCGTCATTAATTAGGGAACTGTCCCAAATTATTGGAACAGTGAATTGCCCAATATCTGTGATTACAAAAAGGGAATCATATAGTATTTCTCGATTATTGGGTAAGGTTGGTAAATCAAGAATGATCATACATTCTAGCGAATCGTTTGGACTTAAATATTGTGGAAGAGTTAAGTTATAAGGATAGTATGAAAAAGAACCTGTTATGTTAGCAAATATGAGAGCATTGATATTAACATCTATAAGAGAAATATTTTTGATGATAAAATCTTGGGAGGTTTGTGTAATAAAGAATAAAGAATCTGGTGTAAATTCGAGATAGTTGTCAGGTTGATAATACTCTAAATCAAAATTTATGTTTTCAGTTATTTCTCCAGCTATTACTTCTACATCTTGAATTGTTTGAGGTAAATAGTTATCTAACCACGCTGTCACATTATATGGAGAAGCAGATGTACCAATTGTAATCAAATAGTCACCGTTTTCATCAGGATGAACAGGAGCTCCAACACCAACATTTATATCAATAATATTACCTATACCACCAGAAAGAGAAATGGTTCCACTAATATATCCAGGATCAGTTATTGTTTCTGATTCGAAGCAACCTATATCAATAATGGAAACATAATCTCCATTACCATCTTGAATTCGACAATTTTCATAAAGATCATATTCGGGAAGATTTAAACCTGTAGTATCAATTGTTCCAGCATCAATACAAGGACTGAAAATAGCCAAATTAAAATCTATCGAATCTATAAAACAAGGATTGCGAGAAGTGTTGCCGCCTAAATCTATAGAATTGTTAGGAATTCCACCTTCAATACAGGAATTATTAAAAGAGATTTGAGCATCAAAATTGATGTTTGGTGAATTACCCCAGATAATACTATTTATAATTTCTGGATTATAAATCCAAGAACATAAGAAACCTTCATCGGAATTATTCACAATTGTGTTATTGATAAGTCGAACATCTGATTCATTGCACATAATACCCTTTGAGCAATTGAATATCAGGTTATTAATAATGTCACAACTGGTATCACCGTGGATCTCTATCCCATAACAAACTTCTGAAATATTATTCCCAATTATTGATACATTATAGCTGTCCCAAGCAACCTCTATTCCACACGAAAAAACACTATTTTCTCCATTAATAAAATTGTTTTCAATTATCGGGGAGCCCTGCCCAACAAAAATCCCGCATTTGTCTGGATCATCAGGAAGGTAGAATTTGTTTTCATAAATCTGTGGTGAAGAATTACCTGAAATTTGAATACTTCTGTTGGCATTTTCAAAAATGTTATTTGTTATAATTGGAGCGGAGAGAGAATCACATCTTATCCCGTAAGTACTAACATTTATATAGTTATATTTTATTTGTGGTGAAGAAAATTCACAATGTATTCCTTTTGAACTGGAACTGAGATTGAAGCCAACAAATTGAGCTGAACTATTTTCACCATTATCAAATCTGACAACATAAGGAGAATTAGTGCTGTAATGAATAATTGTAGATTCGATAAATGTGCTGTCTGACGTTGTTAAAAACAGAGAACCAACCACGATGTTTTTACCATTGAAATTGATTATTTCCTGATAATCTCCGGGTTGTACTAAAACAGTATCACCATCTACAGATACATTAATTCCTTCTTGTATTGTTGGCTGGTCTGCAGGAATATTTATTATTGTTGCTGATAATTGCAAAACACTGACAATACAAAACATAATCATTAAAATTTTCATTTTCTCCTCCATTTTTTTTGGTTGTTGCTAATGAGCGAGCCTGCCAAGTTCTTTCATATTCTCTTTCAATCTGAACTTGGAGGCTTTTGTTA
>JAIORE010000346.1 GCA_021108315.1 Candidatus Cloacimonadota bacterium | reverse complement strand
AAAGTCAAACTTTAGGAGTCCTCCAGCAGAGCTGGAGGTTTACCAATTATAATTATACTTCAAAAATGAATGGTATGTAGATAAAATTGAGGATGTTTCATGTTTGAAAAAATCTGCTTGAGTTGTATACTTCTTAATCAAATATAGTTATAACTTATTATTGTCTGAATGAAATACCAAAAAATAAGGAGTTAGGGGTGGGAAAGATAGGTTAAAATTGAAACAGGTGGAACTCTCGGTTTCCGTAAAATTGAGGCGAAAGGTATCATTTTAGATTTACATTTCGGACAAATCTTCCTTTCCCGTTTAATTAATTCGGATTTTTGCGGAAGAATACTTTTGTCTTTTTTTATACCAAAATATTCCTGAACTTTTTCCAATGTTTTTTTCCCTCCTGCACTTAGAAATCCATAATATCTGATTTTATGAAAACCGCCGGGAAGCACGTGCTGCAAAAATCTTCTCATAAATTCAATTGTCGTAACTGTTTGATATTTGTAGTGGTTAGAACCTGAAGGTTTGTATTTGAATGTCACCTTTCCGTTTTCGTATTTGATGATTCGATTGTTGCTTATAGAAATTCGATAAACGTAATTTGACAAATATTGCAGAGCTTTATCACCTTTTCCAACCGGTTTGGAGTGAGTTACAAATTCTTTTTCCTTCCAAATACTTTCAGGAATTTGCTCAAATATCTGTGGGTTTCTCTTTTCAAGAAGCTCTTTAAATTTTGCTTTGAAAATATCTGAAAGAGCTAATACCGGAACAAGGAATTTGTGTTGAGCCTTATTCCATTGGTTTCTTTCCACATCAAATGCTCCACCGGGAACAATAAAATGAGGATGTGGATGATAGAGAAGTTGCCTTGTCCAAGTATGCAGAACTCCCACAAAACCGGATTTTCCTCCAGCCCATTTTGGATCACTCAGGAGAGTTGTGAGAGCTTCCGCAGCAGCTTCAAATATAATTTTATAAAATAATTTTTGGTTTGAACGACATAAAAAATAAAGTTCCTCCGGAATTGTGAAAGTAACAAAAAAGTAGGTAACCGGAAGTAATTTCTCCATCTGTTTGGCTAACCATTCCTGCGATTTATTGCTGTGGCATTTTGGACAATGACGATTTCAGCAAGAATGTTATGAATAATCGTACTTCCCGCAATTTTCGCAGTAATACACATCTCCACCCCAATGCCCATAGGTGTTAATCTAACTTTATAACATCCTGCCCTTTTGGAAGTTATCTCGACAAAATCTTCATTTCAAAAGCTAGAGACTGTTCAATCCTAACTTCCTTAGTAATAAATTTTTCTTACATCAGAAAGTGCACATTTTTTAAAATCAGTTACTTTTACTCAAATTGACTTTTTTTAACCACCAAATACAGGTATCAATTTTTCATCAAAATTCAAATAATTCTCTGTTATTTGGAAGATTTCAAAGCCAAAAATCTGCTGAAAATCTTGTAAATTCTCATAAAAAAAAAGACTTGCCAGATTATCAATTTTCTATAAAATAAATTAAAAATGAACCGAGAAATAATATCGTAAAATTAGCTTCCGAAAAGGCTGATAGAAAGGGAAAAGCAGTTATTGTTAGCTATAAAAATGAGAAAATATTTTTCCAAAGTAATGAACCAATCAACTTTGAGATAGCAGATACCGAAAACAACCGAAAAGTCCTCTATGTGCTTCTAAGAGAGCTTAAAAAAGAAAATGGTAAAAATGTTCTTACATTTCGAGAAATATCTGAAATATTTTCTTTAAATAACAGACAAGATTCCAATAATTTTTATCGTGAATTTTTAGCTTACGGTGAAGATTTACTGTTGTTTTTACAAAGAAAAATAAAATTAGGAGATGCTTTTCCAAATTATAGAAAATCTCGTTTTAGAAATGCCGTTATTGTCTATTCGAGAGCAATATGAAATATTTTCTAAAGACTATCCGGGATACGAGATGTCGTTTGCTACCTTCCAAAAATATTTTTCTCGAATTGATTCAAAAAAGATAAAAAAGCGTTATGATGAACTGATTTCCTATAGAAAGTGCCGGCTTGATAAAGAACGTTTTTTGAAAGAGATTCTTGCAGAAAAAAATCTTTCTAATAAAACGCGTAAAAAAATCATCTCCATATTTCCAGAACTTGAGCAAGATGAGAAAGAAATAAAGAACGAAATCTCCTCCGCGAGAGACTGGGAGACATATGCGAAATATCTTTTGATTATGTTCTTTATAGGTTCCGGTATGAGTTATGAATCTCTTTCAATGTTTTTTGGTGTCTGCAAAGCAACAATCCATAATTGGTTTTATAAACTTCCTTTTCTCAAAAGAAAGATAA
>JAIORE010000158.1 GCA_021108315.1 Candidatus Cloacimonadota bacterium | reverse complement strand
TAACAACGCAAATGCTTATAGAAAAGGATATTATAACGATAGGTTAACACCTATGCCCTCGTTCCCTCTCTTAACATAAGCGAGGGATGGCTTCAGTTTTTTAACTTCCTGCTTTTCTAATGTTCCTTCTCTTGAATTTAAGAGAAGGACAGCAGGATGAGTTCTAAATGTAAAAATCAGTTTATCATAATTTTAATTAAAACTGCTTTTATATAACCATATCTATCCTTTCTCTATTGAGTTAGATAGAAAAAGTGAAGTGAGAAATGTTAGGATTAATATTTAATTTTGTATTCTAAATTGTTAAATTAAAGGACAAATGGCTAAAATAAAAAAAATAAAAAAGAAACTCACAACAGCCCAAAAGCGTGCGAAAAAAAAAGCAAATGAAGAAAAACGAAAAAAATATGAGTGGGTCTTTATAAACGGCAAGCAAGTAAGAATCAAAAGACCGGAGATGATAGACGGAATGCTTGTTGATGATTTTATTCTACAAAATGCAGATCCAATATGGTTACATCAAAACGAAATGTGGGAATATATCCAAACTGAAGAAGAAGAGTATGAAGAATAGAAATGAAATTGAAGCTAATAAACAATTATGGGAAGAATTGACTGAGGTTCATCTGAAAGGTAGTGAAACATATCCTGTCAAAGCATTTAAAGCTGGGTTGAATGTATTGAATGAAATTGAATTGGAAGAAGTTGCTGATGTAACTGATAAAAAACTTCTTCATCTACAGTGTCATTTTGGAATGGATACTATTTCTTGGGCGAGATTGGGAGCAAGAGTGACAGGAGTAGATTTTTCTGAAAAAGCAATTGATGCTGCCCGTGAGTTATCAAAAGGAACTGATATTAAAGCTGAATTTATCAATTCAGATATCTTCTCACTTCCTAAAAAACTGAATGATAAATTTGATATTGTATTTGCTTCTTACGGTGCCCTTTATTGGATTCCTGATATTGAAAAATGGTGTCAAGTTGCATCTCATTTCTTAAAAAAAGGTGGATTTTTATATATAATTGATGGTCATCCATTTCACCATTGGATAGATAGAGATGAGACTGAAACTGATCTATCAAAATTCAAATTCAGTTACTTTGATAGAGGAACACAGAGATATGAATCTTGCTCGGATTATGCCGATGAATCTTATCAACCAAAAGCTACCGAATTCGGATGGCATTTTACAATAGGAGATTTGATAAATACCACTATCATTTCTGGACTTCAAATCAATTTTTTCAATGAATTTCCATTTTTTAAGATCAAGAAACATTGTAATGAATGGAAACCAATTGGAGAAAGCAATAATTATCCGGTAATGTTTTCAATTAAAGCAACAAAAAGATGATTGTGTAAATTTAATTAGGTGAAGCTATGAACAAGATTCATATAAAATACTTAAAAACTACTGTTGGTGAATTGATACTTGGTTCTTACGAAAATATGCTGTGTTTAACTGATTGGCGATATAGAAAAATGAGAGATACGATTGATAGTAGAATTAAAAAGGGATTAAATGCAGAATATTTGGAGAATGATTCAGAAATAATTAGGAAAACAGAAACCCAAATTAATGAATTCTTAAAAAAAGAGAGAAAAGAATTTGATATTGATCTTTTGCTAGTAGGAACAGAATTTCAAAAGAAAGTGTGGAAAGAACTGATGAAAATCCCTTTTGGAACAACAAAAACCTACCTCGATCTATCTCGGAATTTAGGAAATGAAAAAGCAGTTAGAGCAGTAGCTTCTGCCAATGGAGCTAATGCAATTGCGATAATAGTTCCCTGCCATAGAATCATTGGTAGCAATGGTACACTCGTAGGTTATGCCGGTGGACTTTCATCCAAAAAAAGATTAATTGAGTTAGAAAGAGAATCCCTGCAATTAACATTTTCTAATTTTAGGTGACATTCCTCTTACTTTCCTAACCTGTTACTCAAAGAAATTACAAAAAAAACTCGACTAAATCAATCCAGTCGAGTTTATAATTGAATTACAATTAGTGCTTCTATAATTATCTTTTCACTTTGTAATTTTCTTTTTTCTGATTCCATTTGTTAATGATATTTTTCATTTTATTTTACTCCTCAACTTAAATGACATTATGTATACGCGAATACTGTGACAAAGTTGAAAAAGCGTATTATTAAGTATATTTCCTGTAAAAAACTAGAGTAATAAAATAGTCTTAACACTGTTCTATATCGGAATCTTGGTGTTCTTATATGAACATACAAAATAGTTTTTAATTCTGTAATTTATAAATATTTTTTGTTAATTGGGATATTACTTACTCAAGTTTCGCATTATCTAAAACCCCTAAAAATAAAGGCATAAATCTATAAAA
>JAIORE010000447.1 GCA_021108315.1 Candidatus Cloacimonadota bacterium | reverse complement strand
ATGATTACGGAAATACCGAAATCAAATGCTCATGGCGAGATGACGTGGCACGCCGAACGTTATGTGTCTTTGGATTTCAGATTTTCTATCGTAAGAAAAAAGAAAAAAGAAATTCAATTGGATGAAATTGTAAAATCGAAATTGTTCAAAAAAAATAGTTTATCTTTTGGCTTTTCAAAAAATCAAGAAATAAAGAGAAAAAGCATTATTTCTTTCAATAATAGCTTCGTTCATAAAAATTAATGTTGGGTTTTAATGCAAAATCTAACAAGAAAAATTCGAGAGAAACTAGTTCCTAAATTTCTGCTCTTTTCCAAAAATCTAAACTCAATGGAGATACTAAAAAAAGAGAAAATTAAAAATCCAAGAGTTCCCAACTTTAGTTAATTGTATCTTTCACTTGAAAATTCCACAGTTGGAATAAAAAAGCAAAAATTTTCAGACAAAAAGCAGTTTTCAAAACCAAATCTAAAGCATAAAGTCTTAAATTTCGGTCTGTTCGATTAAAGCTAAAAATAAGTGTACCGTCATTAATTCCTGCTTTTTTATAAATCAAAATATCTAAAATCTATAAAGAAAAATAAAAAGCCAAAATGAGCCAAAATGAAAAGATAAACTATTTCTTAAATTGCTAAATCAAATTAAATTGAATCAGTGCCGAAGTGCTTATAAAATCAAGGTTTTAATTGTAATAATCATCTCAAAAATCAAAACATTTTTAATTATTAAATTGTTGGTTTCGTCACAAAAAATTAAAATCCAAAATGTAGAGAGAACTCAACTTGAACAATTTTAAGAAAATAAAAAACGAAAAGCGAGAAAATATAACCGGTTAAATTCTGTTAAAATCTTTAATCAATAGATATTTGCACATTTTAAGTATTCAAAAAAAAGAAAAAATTTAACCGGATAATGAAGAGTTTTCTGTTTTTTTTCAATTTCGTAGTTTGACGTAATATTTGGTCTGAAATCAAGTTTACAGGTTGGTATTTAAAAGAAAATCTTCAGTTTTATAAAAAGAAACCTTTTCGCATTTTACCTGAAAGTTTTCTTCTAATGCAATTACGAATTTTACTTGCCAAATATTATCTTAGTTTCTTTTTTCGGTTGATTGAATTATTCAGCTGTACTGAGTTAGTTAATCTCGATGTTGCATTAATCACATAGCAGGTCATAATCGCATCTTGCTGAATAATTAAATCCACATAACATATCGCTCCACAAGCAAGCAGGAAGAGGAGCAAGAAGAGTCGTGGCAGCACTGTCCATTATGCCTAATAGAAATAATTGCATTTTAAAAACTTGACCATAAACATTCAATAATTAATTGGAGAAATTAGATGAAAAAGGGAGTAAATGCAAATGAATAGTTTAATAGATTTTATAAAAAAAATCCAAACAGAGAAGAAAATACAATCCCTGAATGAAGAAGCAACAAAACAAAGTATTATTCTGCCAATACTTCAGTTAATTGGATGGCAAGTATTTGACGCTGATGAAGTTTCTCCTGAATTCTCAATTGAAAACAAAAGAGTAGATTATGCACTAAGAAACGGTTCAATAAATAAAGTTTTTATAGAAGTGAAAAGAATAAATGAGGATCTTGAAAAACACCAAGAACAGTTACTAACATATTCTTTCCGTCAGGGAGTAAATTTATCGATTTTAACAAATGGAATTCTTTGGTGGTTCTATTTACCGTTACAAGAAGGTAGTTGGGAACAAAGAAAATTCTATGCTATTGATATGTATTCTCAAAGTTTTGCTAAAATTGCTGATATTCTAGTTAAATTTCTGGCAAAAGAAAAAGTATTTAACGGAAAGGCATTACAAAATGCTAAAAAGCTATATGGGAATCGACAAAAAAAAGACATAATAAAAAGGAATATTCCAAAAGCTTGGAGAAAACTTCATATTGAGGGTGATGATTTATTTATTGAGTTATTAGCTGAAACAACAGAAAATATTTGTGGTCATAGACCTGAAAATATTGAGGTTTCAGAGTTTTTATTTTCAATAGTAAATCAGGAGCATCCGAGATCAAATCATACAAAAGAAAAAACAAAAAAAGAAAAACTTATCATAAAGAGAACACCTAAGAAAGTTCAAGTGCAAAATGAAGATTTATATTCATTAAATGATAATTTTACATATAAGAAAATTACTGATTTTGTTTTTTTAAGTGAAACTATTCCTGCTAAATCTTGGAAAGAATTACTAATGAAGTTTATTGAGAAAATTCATATTAAACATAAAAATGATTTTGAAAAGATAACTTCTGTAACTGGAAGAAAAAGACCATATTCCCTCTGTGCCAAGATGACATTGGACATATTTTGATACAAATTTATTGTAGCCAA
>JAIORE010000062.1 GCA_021108315.1 Candidatus Cloacimonadota bacterium | reverse complement strand
AGGCAACATATTTTTTAGAAATTTGTTAATGGTCACCTGTTTTATACGCCATCAAATTATTAATTTCAATGATATTCATTGTTTTTATATCCTAAAGTTTACATTATTATTGAAAAATTTTCTTAGATTCATGGGCTCTTTTTAGAATCCTTTAGATAACTTTTATTTTTTATTTGTTGATCCTTTCGTGAATTTAGTGTTTTTCGTGGTTGAAAATCTTTTTCTGTTATTTTTACCTACAATATTGAATATTCAAAACCGCTTATAGTAATCCCCATCTTTTACGCCAAAAAAGTTCTAAACAAAAACTGAGAATAAAAAGTAAAATAACATACCATTTTTTGTACAAGGGAATCTCTTTTCCAATTGTTTCTTTTATTGCCGGAATTGTTTCCAAATCATCAATTAATATTTGATCTTTTGATAAAAATTCACCACCGGTTTGTTCTGCAATATATTTCAAAAGTTGATTATTAAATCCTAAATCAAATGCTTCCGGATTGTTTTCGCTTATTATGAATTCACCAGAAGTTTTTTGCCCTGATATTTCATCGGTAATTTTGTAATTGTATTTTCCTTTTGGAAAATCACTGAAAGTAGATACAAACTTTTGGTCTTTTCGAACAAGATAACTTTCTTTAGAAAAATTATTATCATTTTTCAAAATAATTTTTGCATTTATGCGCTCTACAGGTACAAGTTTTTCATCAAAAGCAGAGAGAGTAATATTTACATTTTCACCAATATTATAGAAAATTTTATTGCTTTTTGCCAAAAACCTGTTCGTTTCTTCACTTCCTAACCAATCTGCTACCTGAAGCACAAATTCAGAAAAGTTATTTGTTTGGGAGTGCAATTGCCATTTCCAAAGGTTTATAAATGGTAAAAAAAGAACTTTACCTTTTTCATAATTGGAAAATAATATTGCTGGACTATTTTCAGGATTATCAAATTGAGCTAATATCTGAGCTTGCAATTTGGGTTCAACATAAGCATAATTTACAGGAGGAATATTTTTTAAAGCATTCCCAATCTGAAAAGTCTGATATTTCTTACTTAAGTTTGTTAAATGAAAGGTAGTTTGAAAATTCTTTGATAAAAACTTGTTTTTCACAGGTAAAACATCATTTATGCAATTAAGAGGATTTCCCATGAATAATAATCCTCCACCATTTTCTACATATTTTTTTATCAAAGCACATTCCTCAGTCGAAAATCTTATCTTACCATAATTTATTAATATCAAAAGTTCTATTTCATTAAGATTATCTACCAATTTAACGTTCTTACGAGATTTCATTAACAAATTTTTATGCTTTAGTAAAAAATCAGTTTCCCAGCGAAAATTTTTGTTAAATGATTGTAGAATATACTTGCTATCCCAATTCATCACATCAGAAATCACTAAACTTTTTGACCTGCTTTTATGAATTTGAATAGCAGTATCAGCAAAATTATTATCCTTATAAATTTCCTGAAGTGTATCTTGTTTTATCTCAGCTCTGATTTTGTTCAAACCACTGCTTTTAAAGGTGTGATCAAATAAAATCTGCTGATAATTAGATTTTGAGAAATCAATTTTTCTCTCTTCGACAGCTTTGTTACCAATAAATAATTTCAGTTTTGCCATTCCGGCAAATGATTCTGCTTGGATATTTATCTCAATAGGAACAATGTCATCCTGATATGCTGTTAAATTTGTTTTTAAGGAAGTGATTTTTAAATCGGAATTGTCTATTTTCGCAGTATTTTTAAACGTGTAGAATGGGATATTCAAATCTATTAAAGCTGAAATATTTTCATCATGAAGCCAACCGTCGGAAGCCAATACAATTCTTTGAGTATTTTTCAAATTATGATCTTTTACTAATGAAAAAATAGTTTTACTGATATTTGTAGTGTTTTTTTTACCATACAAACCATTGGCAAAGTTGAAATCTGTTACTTCATAACTGCTTTTTGCAAATATCTTTTTTAGCTCTTCAGTTTGATTATCTAACATTTGTTTTTTGGAAGAATCATCTATTTTTTGGTTCATACTTTCTGAGTTATCATGTAAAATAATCACTTCAGGTTTATTTATCGAACTATAAAAAAAATATAGAATTGGATTTAAGAGCAAAATAAATATAATTGCCAGCGAAATGAATCTGAGTGAACCGAGAAAAACTTTTTGCTTTTTTGAAAGTTCAGGAACGGTTTTTTTATAATAGAAAATACTCACAACGAGAGCTAAAAGTAAAAAGATATATATCATTTACATTATTCCTTTTTTTTGAAACTATGAACAAAACTAACAAAAAAATTCCTAACCAGTAGAGTAGAGACAGGTTTCCAGATATTCCATATAAATTTAAATAGTTTT
>JAIORE010000195.1 GCA_021108315.1 Candidatus Cloacimonadota bacterium | reverse complement strand
TTGGCTACAATAAATTTGTATCAAAATATGTCCAATGTCATCTTGGCACAGAGGGATAGCTGTAGTATAATGAAATCAGTTTTTCAAAAAAGAATCAAACTAATTCTTTTTACGCAAGAAGAAATCTAAAAAATATAAAGATAGAGAAGAGAAAAAAACTTTTCAAAATAAAATAATCTTTTTCCTTGATAAAAATAAGCAAATTCAAAATCTCGGTATTTAAGTCAGCTTTCACTTTCATCCCGTCTGCTGGGGTTGATTAAATGATTTTTCGATGGTAAGTTTTAGTTAACCGGAAAGCGTTTTAAGTTTTATGGTACTTTTAATCGTATCGTTCTTGAAAAATAATTGAATCGTACAACAAGTCGCTCCACAAGCAAGCAAGAAGAGAAGCAAGAAGAGTCGTGGTAGCGACGAAGCATTAGGTACATTAGTTCGAATAAAAAAACTATACAAAAAAATAGCAAAAAAAAAGATTAATTTAGAAAGTAATAAAGGAGAAAAATAATGAGTGATTTTATGTTAATGGAACCAACAAATCAGTCTTTTGGAGAATTACTCAGTAATGGTGTAAAATATTTTGTTCCCCGTTTTCAGAGAGATTATGCTTGGGGAGTAGAGCAATGGGAAGATTTATGGGCTGATATCGAAACTCTGGAAGAAGAACATTATCATTATATGGGATATATTGTTTTACAACGTAAGGAACAATATAATTTTGAAATTATTGATGGACAACAGAGATTAATAACTCTCTCACTTATTATATTATCTTCAATGAAAAAACTTCAAGATCTTATTGATAGAGATATAGAGGCAAACGAGAATTTAGAGCGATTAAAAGAAATAACAGGGAGATTTATTGGCTCAAAAGATATTGTCTCTTTAAAAGTAAGTAATAAACTTTTTCTAAATCGTAATAATAATAGATTTTACAAACGGATCTGTGATACCTTAATTCCACCAAATGACAGAGGAGTAATTTCTACAAACAAATTATTACGCAAAGCTTTTGATTTTTTTTATCATAAAAATATGGGTGCTAAAGGTAATGAGATAGCAATTTTTATTGAAAGAATAGCTTCAAAAATGATGTTCACAAAAATAATTGTTCAAGATAATTTAAATGCATACAAAGTTTTTGAAACACTTAATGCAAGAGGAGTGCAATTATCAACTCCAGATTTATTAAAAAATTACATATTCTCCGTAATAACTTCGCAAGCTGATGTAGATGATAATAAATTAGATGAACTTGATAGTGATTGGGCTTGCATTGTTGAGCAATTAGGAAATACTAGTTTCACTGATTTTACACGCTATCATCATAATTTCCATAAAAAAAGCGTCACAAAAAAAGATCTTTTTAAATCTATAAGAAAAATGGCTGATACTCCTAAAAATGCTTATAAATATTTAGAATCTCTGAGTAATTATGCACCCATTTACGCATCATTATTAAATCCAGATGATGAGTGGTGGAGTGAACAAAAAGATATCTACCTTGAAGCAAGACACTATTTGGATGGTTTTAGATTATTTAACATTAAACAGCCATTCACAATTTTAATGGCAGCATTTACAAATTTTACAGGTATTGAATTTATAAAAACGTTAAAATATATATTTTTTTTGTCAATTCGTTACAATATAATTTGTAGGTTCTCACCAAATGAACAAGATCGTTTTTATAACCAAATTGCAATAAAAGTTTTTAATAAAGAATTTAAAAGAGCTAGCCATATAAAAAACAGTGAGGAATTTCAAAGACTGTATCCGAATGATATAATTTTTAAAAATGCATTTGAATTCTATAAGATGCCAAGTAGAAGATCTTCAAAAAAGATCAGATTTTTACTTTCTGAAATTGAAAATTATCTTGGGTACAAAACAGACTATCATAAGACAACGTTGGAACACATTTGTCCATACAACCCTGAAGATGGTTGGCACGAATACTTTGGTGAGGGTGCTAGTGATGTCTATGATCGGCTTGGTAATATGATTTTGTTAGAAAAGGATGAATTAAAACGAAAGAATTTTTACCTAAAAAAAGAATTTTATGTATCTACTCCATTTCCATTAGCTAAAAAAATCTGTAAATATGAAGAATGGAATTTACATAATGTTAATGATTTTCAAAGTTGGTTGTCAAAACAAGCTATTAATACTTGGATAGTAAGTTAAAAAAATCTTATAAAACTGGAAATTGCAAAGAAATGTACCTAACATTGCACTCCAAGCTCAGATTGAAAGAAGAGCAGGGAGAGCTTGGCAGTGCCAACCATTTGTCAACATGTCGCTTCACTCCATGTTGACAAACGGCGGCGTACCACTAAAAAAGACGAGTAAAACCGGAGTGAATCGACACGTCGTCTAA
>JAIORE010000274.1 GCA_021108315.1 Candidatus Cloacimonadota bacterium | reverse complement strand
GAAATACCGAAATCAAATGCTCATGGCGAGATGACGTGGTACGCCGAACGTTATGGGCAACAAGCATAGAATATTAAGAAATATCTAAAACTATAAATGGAGGAATAAAGGAAATGGAAGAAAACAAGAAAATTATTGAGATGAGTTCTATTTTTGAAAATGTTTTAGAAAAGTTTGATAAAAATGAAGGCAAAAAGACAGCCAAAGATTTAATGAAATCAGTTTTACTTGAAAATGAAATTGATGAAAAAAAAGCTGACGAAATTATTAAGGCAGTTTCTTCAACAATTGATTTAATTGATGATAATTACCAATCTTTAAAAAAAGCAAAAGAAGAAGGAAAATCTCGTTCAACTTGGTTCAAAGAACAACTTGATGATACAATAAAAAAGAACAAAATAGATAAACCAGTTGAATTAATAACAGAAATTAAAAGAGGATTAGAAAACTCAAATAAAGAAATAATTGTAGAGATTTTTGATACAAAAGTTGATTTAACAGAACCTCTTAAAAATCCTGAATTTGTAGATGTAAATAAAACAGCCATTGTTAAAAATTTCCAAAATGAGATAAAAAACAATACTCTTTTGGGTGCAATAACTTTTGAGAAAAGCGGATTGAAATTTGACAAAGAGCATAAAGAAATTCAAGCAGTTAAAGAGTATTTTAAAGAAAATTTAGATTCTCCAAAAGATATAGTTTTCAAGACAAATGTAACAACAGCAACAATTATTGCAAAAGAAAAAGGACTATTCAAACCTTTAAACAATAAAACTTCCGAAGAAATTTCAATGATTGTGGATAAAGGTGTAACAGCGGCTAAAGTTGCTTATAAAGTTGGGAATGGTGAGTTATCTCCAATTGATGCTGTTGAATATACAATTGATAGAAATGTTGCTGTTCTTAATTCTGCAATTGTAAAAACAACAACACAGGTTGGCGGGAAGATTGGAACAAAAGTAGGAGCAACAATTGGCTCGATTTTTGGCCCAGCTGGAACAGTTGCCGGAGCTGCAATTGGAAATGTTGTTGGTAAAGTTGCTGGATATGCTGTTGGAAAAGTAATTACAACAGGTGTGAAAAAAGTAGCAACTGCTGTTAAAAGCGTTGCAAAGAAATGTTGGGAAGGTGTGAAATCTGTTGCAAGTAGTGTTTTGGGTGGTGTGAAATCATTTTTTAGTGGTTGGTGGTAAAGAATGAATAATAAAGTTTTAGAATCAAATATTTCTTCAGCTTGTGGTGAATATTATGTTTTAAGTCAATTATTAAGAAATAATTATGTAGCATATTTATCTCACGGCACCACACAAAAAGGTTGGGATATATTAGTTTTTCAGAATGACAAATCTATTAAGATTCAAGTAAAAACAGTTCAATGGAAAGAATCATCAAAAACTATTCAAGGGAATTTTGAAGATAAAGATTTTGATATTTTAGTAGTTGTTATTTTAAATCGAAAAAGTAAAAAAAATAAAATCCATTCTTTTGACTCTTTAATTATTCATAAAGATTCGATAAAAGCGAAAAAGGGAAATAAAAAATCATTATTTAATGAAAATGGAAATATTTGTTATAAAAATAAGACTATTTCATTAAATACATTGTATGCAAAATCAAACGAAACAAATTTTAAAAAGTACAAAAATAAATGGAAAACAAATAGGAGAAGACAAATGCCAAAAACAATTAAATTCAATCTAATTTTAGATGGAAAACCAGTAAGAGACATTGAAGGATTGCAGGAAAACTTTTGCATTGATGACGTATTAGCAGTTTATGAAAATGGATTGTTGGAAAGATGGTTAAAAGTTCGTGGTTTTGATGATTACTCAAAAAAGATTAACAAAATCAAAAAAGACGATGGAATTATTAAACAGTTGATTAAAATTTTCGGAATTGAAAAATCAGAAAAAGAGATAATGGAAGGGATTTATTCTCTTTCATTTTGGAATGAACGAAAAATTGAAATTGAAGAATGGCTAAAAAAAGATAATGCCGTGAAACAAATTGTCGCAGATTACCATAATGGTTACAAGACATTGAAACAGCAAACCATCGAACATAAATTTGATATGCCTTTTTTAAAGCAATCTACAAAAGAAATTTACAAAACATATTTTGAAATTTTCAAAATTGATTATAAATATTTTTTCTACAATTTTTTAAATTCTGTCCCTCTAATGATTTTTGCCGTTTTAATGAACAAAAATTTAAGGAAGATTTTTTTAATAGAAGAAAGTATCAGAGCAGATTTAAGCAACATTGTGGATTTGTTTAAAATAAAAGAGACAAATCTAAATTTAAGAAATGTAATATTAAAAAATAAACTGTTTATAACGGATTTTGGGGTTAGAATAATATAATTCTTTACGAAGTAATTCT
>JAIORE010000251.1 GCA_021108315.1 Candidatus Cloacimonadota bacterium | reverse complement strand
AATATAGATTATTTGTCAAGCTTTTTATTAAAGTTAAATGCATAATATATTAAGAGGTTAATGCTTATATATGCCTTCTTTTATTAATCAACAGAATCATTTATTGCTCTATAAATTACATTTGTGTTTAATTTTATG
Organism: Candidatus Cloacimonadota bacterium; assembly: GCA_021108315.1. Classification (GTDB taxonomy): domain Bacteria; phylum Cloacimonadota; class Cloacimonadia; order Cloacimonadales; family TCS61; genus JAIORE01. Next base: position 2,249 of record JAIORE010000251.1, on the reverse strand, counting down.
AAGCGATCCGGTAAACACTTCGACTAATGATTGCTCATTCATCTCTTCAATCGTATGAGTACAAGCACATACATTCAAACAAGTTATCCGATTTACATAGGCAGAAATAATTCCAATATCGTGGGTTACAAAAACAATAGTTTTGTTCTCATTTATTTTTTTTAATAATTGATAAATATCCTCTTCCACACTAAAATCCAAGCTTGCCATCGGTTCATCTAACAATAATATTTCCGGATCCGACATTAAAGCTCTAGCAATAAGAGTTCTTTGCTTTTGACCACCGGAAAGTTCACCCATTTTTTTATCTGCGAGATGTATAATACTCAAAGAATCAAGTAATTCAAAAGCTCTTTTCTCTACATTTTTATCGAACCAAGGAAAAATGCTTTTCCCATTTAACGAACTCATCATAACAACTTCTTTTACTAAAATTGGAAAATCTTTATCAAATTCTGAATATTGGGGAACATATCCCAACTTTTTCCTAATTTTATAAGGTTTTTTACCCAGTATTTTTATTACTCCGGAATCCGGTTTTAATAGTCCCAATAATAATTTCAGTAAGGTTGTTTTGCCACCGCCATTTGGCCCTAAAATAGCCATAAAATCATTTTTGTAAATATCAAATGTGATATTTTGTAATATTTTTTGATGGTCATAAGCAAAATTGACATTTGTAAGTTCAACTATTTTTTTCATTTTCTTCATCGTTCATTATTAGATATTTTTTTTCTTTCTGTATTCTTTGTGTCTTTTCTCTGCGTCTTTGCGTGAAATCTTTTATTTGGTATTAAATTCTTCAGAAAAAATATCAGTAATATATTTCATATTTTCAATATAATTTTCTGCAAGCGGATCAATTTTAATAATTTTTCCGCTAATTGCTTTTGCTATGGATTCCGCTTCTTTTGTACTAAATTGCTTTTGCACAAATAAAACTTTAATCTTATTTTTTTTTGCAAATTCTATGATTGTAACTAACTCTTTGGAAGTTGGCTTTTTCCCTTCAATCTCAATAGGAATCTGCTGCAATCCGAATTCATCAGCAAAATATCCCCACGAAGGATGAAAAACAAGAAATTGCTTAGAATTCAAATCTTTTAGTTTATCCAGCATATAATTGTACAATTCATCTAGTTCCACAATGAAATTATTATATTTTTGATGATATTCTTTGGAATTTTCAGGATCAAATTCATGAAGCGTGTTTAAAATTGTTTGAGCTTGTATTTTTACTAATTTCGGACTCAGCCAGATGTGTGGATCTTTTTTGGAAAGATGATGTTCTAACGAATGTACTTTATTCAAATCTTTACTTTCAAAAATCTCACTCGCAACATCCATTTGGCGAAGTTTGATATTTTGCGTTGTATCAATTATTTTCATCTTTGGATTTATTGAACTGATCTTACTTAACCATGCTTTTTCAAATGGTACATTGATTGTAAAAAAAGCTTTAGTATTTTTCAATAGGGTAAGTTGTTGCGGAAGTGGTTCATAAGTAGCCGGACTTTGACCAGGGCTAACCATCACTTCAATCTGAAAATAGTCTGAGGATATTTTTTGTAAAAAATACTTTTGGGGTAAAATACTTACAAAAAGATTATTTTCCTTTTTTTCTGCTTTGGTTGAACAAGATATTAAAATTAGAAGAAGAAAATTAAAAACAATTTTACTGATTTTAAGCACGACGACGGCTTTTACGCTCTTCCTGCTCTTTTATTTTGATGCAATATCTCGCCCAAGGAACTGCTTTTAAACGATTCTCAGAAATGTATCGTCCACTTATTTCACATATACCATAGGTTTTATCATAAATTCTATGCAAAGCTTGATTGATTTTTTTTAACTTTTTCAATTGTTCTTCAAGAAGATATGCTTCTCTTTCTGAGTTTGATGTATCAGTTCCAAGGTCTGCTTGATGAATTGAATATGATGAAAGATCACCGGAATTTTCCCTTGATCCCCCTTTCATTTTATCACATATCTTATTGATAATACTTTGAGTTTCATTTTTTTCTTTTTTTAATATATCTTTATAATTTTTCAATTTTTCTTCTGATAATTCTTTTGCTGACATCGTTATTTACTCCTTATAATAGAATTTTAAAAAACAGAAATTTTTTAAGCATGATTATTGTCAAATTTTTTTTGCTCGAATCAGGACAGCATTTGTCTGAGACTGTTCACCTCTCATCCCACCTTTTTCAATAAGTTAGCTGCTATAGCTTTGGTAATATTGCACA
>JAIORE010000385.1 GCA_021108315.1 Candidatus Cloacimonadota bacterium | reverse complement strand
GTTTCTGCTTCAAGAAGCGGTTTCCGATAATAACCCCAAAATCCATTATAAACAGAAAATAAATCCGAATTTGATGTCATAAATATTGATTCAATGAGTTCACTTAAAACCAATCTTGATTATAAGAAAAAATATAGAATCGTAGATTGTGTCTTAATTACAAAAGAAAAAAAAGAAAAATACTTTGATAAAATATATCTTGGTTCATATTTTAATCAAATAAAAACAAAGTTTAAAAGTTTAGTATTGATTCAAGAATCTCAAGATATTATTATTAAAGTCGAAAAAATAACTGAAAATGATAATTCTTACGCAAACTATTGCAATTATTTTTCTGGAAAGACCGATGATTACTGGAAAGACCTCGAACCAAAAAATAAAAAATATATGATTATTTCTATGCAAGAGGGAAATTTTATAAGAAATTCAGCTAAACAAGGGGAACAATTCTCTGCAACTGATGTTAATGGCAAATTTCCAATTCTTAATGGCATTGATTATAAAAGTAATAATGCGAGCCAAAAATTAATTTATATGGAGGTTTAATTTATGAACAGCAAAGTTGTCGATAAATTAGCCTCTTATGTAGAAGCTCTTCGCTCAATAATTTATATTCCACATTTTGATTTTGATGCTGTTGATAAAATGATTTCAGCAATTTCAAAGGATATTCGAATTGATGAATGGAACGGAGCTTTTGTAAAATTAAATTCAAAAGCAACAGATACTCAGTATAATCTCATAGAATTTTTATCTTTCTATGATGTTGAGGATATTCAAAATACATTTATTGTATTGAAAGATATTCAGTCATATTTACGAGAACCAAATATTCTTGCAAAACTAAAAGCTATTGCCAATCGTAATATTTATGAAGATGATTATTCCGTTACAATCTTTATTGTTGCTACAAATTTATATATTCCAAGAGATTTGGAGCATTTGATAACAGTTTTTGATATTCCACTTCCGAAAACCCAAGAGATAATTGAAACAATTAACATTTTTTCAAAAGAACTTCAAATTGCAATTCCTGAAAAACTTATCAATGAATTGGCACTTTCTTTAAAAGGATTCAGCGAATTTGATATTATCCAAATACTTAATCTTGCATATCAAAATAGCGGTTCAATTGAGGAAAAAGACAGGAAATTAATAATCGAAGAAAAAGAGCAAATCATCAAAAAATCGGGAATGTTAGAGATTCTAAACTATAAAGAAACAATTGATGATATTGGAGGTTTGGAAAATCTAAAAAAATGGTTAAAGAACAAATCTGAAATTTTTAATCGTTTGGAAGAAGCAGTAAGATTTGGTGTTGATATTCCAAAAGGAATAATGATTGTCGGTATGCCGGGTTGCGGGAAAAGTTTAACTGCAAAAGCTACTGCAACTTTATTTAAAGTTCCTTTATTACGTCTTGATGTTGGTAAACTTCTTGGTAAATATGTTGGAGAAAGTGAAGAAAACTTTAGAAAAGCTATAAATATTGCCGAAGCAATCAGCCCTTGCGTTTTATGGATTGATGAATTGGAAAAAGCATTTGCAGGAATTGGAGAATCAGGTGGAGGAAACGAAGTTACAACAAGATTATTTGGTTTTTTCTTAACTTGGTTACAAGAAAAAGAAAGCTCTGTTTTTATTGTTGCAACTTCAAATGATATTTCTAAATTACCGCCTGAATTTTTGCGTAAAGGTCGATTTGATGAAATCTTTTTTGTTGATTTTCCAAATATTCAAGAGCGAAGAAAAATCTTTGAGATTCATATCAAAAAACGAGAAAAATGGAATCGTGAAATTGATTCAATAAAACTGATGAAAAAAACAGAAGGTTATAGTGGTGCTGACATCGAGTCAATTGTTAAAGAATCAATTGAACTTGCTTTCATTGAAAATAGAAAGACCATTTCAACTGAAAATCTTTTAACCGAAATAAAAAATACAAAACCGCTTTCACAAACATTAAAAGAAAAAATCAAATCTGTTCAATCAACATTGGATGCAATTGATATTAAGAAAGCGAGCGATGATTAGAAAAATGCCCATAACACACAGCTCCACAGCCAAGCAAGGAGAAAAGCAAGGAGAGCGTGGCAGCTGCCAACCATTAGCCAACATGTCGCTCCACTCCATGTTGGCTAACGGGTGGCGTGCCACTAAAAAAAGACGAGCAGCGGAGTGAATCGAAACGTCGTCTAAAACTGCGTCCACGGGGACTCGCAATTCTGCACCTCTTTGACCTTGAAATGCTCGTCTTTTATCATCTCACTAATCGCATTATGATTACGGAAATACCGAAATCAAATGCTCATGGCGAGATGACGTGGCACGCCACCCGTTATAGCCATTAGGATTAAAAAAAATCGTGAAGGAGAACAAATAAAATGTTAAAT
>JAIORE010000076.1 GCA_021108315.1 Candidatus Cloacimonadota bacterium | reverse complement strand
CGGAAATACCGAAATCAAATGCTCATGGCGAGATGACGTGGTACGCCGAATGTTAGCAGAAACTCAAGGTAAATAATTTAATAATTTAATAATTGCTGAATTTCTTCTAAAAATAAAATTTGACTTACAAAATGAATTGAAATAATTACTCAAAAAGATTGATGGTCTTGTAAAAAAGGAAAAATGAATATTTTTCAGGAAATCACAAAACTCATATCTTGTTGTAAAACATTAAGTTAGAAAAATATTGAAATACTTCGGGTTTCCTTTTAAAAATGACTTTTTACTGAATCGTCAAGATTAAAGAGAATTAATTATGGATTTTATACACAGTAAAGAATTGTAGTAAATAAAAAACTTAGTTAATAATGAGTTCTGCATAATAGGGTGTTTTTGAAAAGTTAAATTCTCCAGCAAGGACATGTATTATGTCTTTATCGTTGCAGATTAAGAAGTTAAGGGATGAGAAAAAAGTTGCTTGTAAAATTATAATGTAGCTTATAAAAGATTTCTGTAATTGCCTATGCTCTTTTATGATAATTAGTTATGTCAACAAATTGTCTTTAGGAGGTAGTCATGATGGTTTATTGGACGGTAAGTTGTTAAATAATAAAAAGTTAAGAAGCTTGCAGAAAAAGCTTTAGTTAATACAAAAAGGAGGATGTTATGGGAATATTTGTTCATTTAAATATTAATTTTGATAACATTACAGAATCACAATGGGAAAATACTTATAAACATACTTTAACCATACTAAAAAAATCTCCAATACCTTTAATGTCTATTCGCTTTGAAGAAAATCTCGGTGAAAAAGGATTTCTTTCTCAAATAATCTTATTCATAAAGAAAATACTGAGGATGAATTTTGGGATATTATTGGAGATTTAATAAGTGGTAAACAAGCTGAGAACTTTAGATTATATCGTCATTTATCTCATTATAAAACAGATAAGCCAGTTAAAGAAAAACACAAAGATATACTTTGGAACGATGCTGATATGATTCAATATCCCAGTGATAGTGATTTAGGATTAGATGTTTTCGGAAATAAATCGCAGGGTTATCCATACCAGCTTCTAATTTTTGCAATTGGAATAATTATCGAAAATTTATATCCTAAAGATGCTTATGTTTGGGGAGGAGTAGAAAAAGGTGAAGTTGAAAATATTTTTAATTGGCTGCAAGCGTTAGTTGATTTTCCAATCCAAATGCCGATTTGTTACGATGGTGACAATTTATGGCAAAGATTAGACAAATGCTACAGAGACAAAAGTCTTGCCTACAAACGTTTTGAAGTTTTATATAGAGGTAGTTTTGAGGGACAACTTGAATTTTTGATAAAACATGCAGGTTATGATGTATTGATTGAATGCAATGCTGATGAATTAGCATCATATAACAGTCCTTTTCAATATGGGGCGGAAAAAATATTATTGACCTTATTTAATGTAAGAAAAAATGTAAAAGAACTCATTGAACTTGTTAATATTGCCAATTCTTTAAAAGAGGAAAATGAAGAACTGTTTAATCTGAAAGATCTGTTAAAACTATTATCATCATTGTTTATTACAATTCCAATCGTAGAAAGAGAACCGATTAGATTGTTTTCAATTACTTCCAGTAGAATGGTTAATATTGAAGAAGCTTTAACAAGAATAATATTGAATTTCTATAACACTCCCGAAGATGTAAATCTATATATAAAAAAAGAAAAACTTGTTGATCTCTTTTTGGAAAATTCTGAATTAGATAAAATAGAAATAACAGAAGTTATTGAGGAGGCGGAAAAAATCTGTTATGAACAAATTGAAAAATGTATTGAACTAATTAAACAAGCTGAAAAACAAGAAAAAGACAATCAAAAAATTAAAGAATCAGAACAAATAAAATCTGAGAAGAAATCGAATATTCCAAAATCCATAATTCCTGAAATCTCTGAAAATGAAATATATTTTTTTGAACAAGCTTATCTGCAAACGCCAGAATTTGTTAGCAGACAGGAAGCAGCATCAGAAATGGGAGTAACTTTGAAAAAGCTTATTGATAAGGAAATTGATAAAGGGAGTAAGTATTTTATATCAAAAGACAGAGAACAATTATTGAGGTGGATTTATCGTTTTTCACACAAAATCGGTTTTGGTCTTAAATATTCAACTTGGAACAATATCGATAATGAATCTGAAATAGAAAAACTTTACTATTTTTTAGTTTTATCAATGCTTAAAGATAATTCACACTCTTTTTGGGTCTGGAGAAGACATATTATGGAAAGTTCAGATCTTTGGGATTTTCTCATGCAAAGAAAAAAATTGTGTGAAATCCCAAAAGAGATTTTAGATAAATAATCAAAATAAAATTGATGAGCTTAGTCGCTGTAAATAAATAACCTTTACAAAGAGAAGTGATTTAATATTTTTGAATT
>JAIORE010000205.1 GCA_021108315.1 Candidatus Cloacimonadota bacterium | reverse complement strand
ATTTAAAATTGGATTCAAGATAATTATGATTAAAGAGTATCAATTCATCTGCGAACATCTATAATTGTAGAGAACGCATCAGCATTCGTCAAATCACGAAACGTATTATGGAATCTACCGCCCTCACCAGAGCAGAAGTTATCGGAGTTATTGAGACATTATTGGATGTAATACCTGATGAACTCTCGCGTGGTAATATTGTTTCACTTGGAGAATTCGGATCATTCAAAGTTGGAATTAAAACAGAAGGTATTGATGCAGAGATAGATTTTACCACAAATAATATCTTAAAAACAAAGGTAAAATTTGTTCCGGGTGTGGAGTTCAAAGAGAAGATTGCAACGTTCAAATTTGAGAAAATCACCGATAAATAATTTGATATGTCCCGATAACTTTTAGAAGTTTTCGGGACACTTTTTTATACTTTACGTGTAGTTTCATTCAAAACTACGTGTAATTTCATTTGACTTCTCGTGTAGTTTGGTATAAAATTACGTGTAATTTTATATAAGTTCTCGTTAGAAGTTTAGTAAAACTGCACGTGAGATTACCTGTCCTCTTTGAAGGGGATGGATAATTATGAATGAAAAGATAAAACTCATCCTGCTGTCCTTCTCTTAATTTCAAGAGAAGGAATATAAGAGAAGCAGGAAGAAAAAAAGCAAAAGTCATCCCTCTATTTAGATAAAGAGAGGGAACGAGGGAGAGTTTGAAAAATTAAAATGAAGAAGATTATGACTAAGAATTTTGTTGTTTTGTTTGTATTATTAATAATTTTTGGGTGTTCATATAATAGACCTCCCTCTAGAAGATATATTGAAAAACATGCTTTACATGAAGAATTGTTGTTTAAATCATTTGGGACTTACATAAATCCATCTGCTGAGTATAGTAATGAGCCAGTAGAAGGAACATTGAAAATAACTAAAACAAATTTCAGATTTGATGATGATAATCTTGTTACGGTTGATGGAAGATATATAAAGCAAGGTGTTAATCTAAAATTATCTTATATAAAAAACATAAGAGTGTTAGATGAAAAGATTAATGATCAAGTTGCTTTTCAATTTGAACTTGGAGATACAGAAACCTCAATATTTACCTCAGAAAAAGCAGAAGAACTCGTAAACTTAATAAAATTTCTTAAAGATGATAGTGAGATGAAAGAATAAAAAAAGTTAGTAATGAGCAGAATCTTAGTGATTATAATATTAATAATACTCTTATTCAGTAGTACTTCTTTATTCTCAGTTGAGCGTCCATACTTGGGAACAAATTCAGTATCATTTGGGTTAGGATTGATGTATCAATATACTTTTTCTCATCAATCAAAGAACTTTTACATTGCTTATCGTCACTATGGACAGATAAATTTGATTGCTGCTTATATAACAAGATATGCGTATGCAAACTATGAAAAAGCTATTCTAATTGGATATGCACATCGTTTTAATCTAAAATATTCAGGCTTTGTTGCTCTCTCTACTGGTGTAAGCAAATATTATCAAGTACGACAAGGTGAATATCTTGGTGACGAGCAATTTGAAGGGATTGAACGATCAGGTATTGGTATTCCTTTAGACTTGCGTATAATGCAAGCTTTTATACCTTGGGCAGGAATATCAATTAATATCACAGTAAATTTGAATAGAGATGATTCTTTTGGTGGTTTATTCATCAATTTACATTTAGGTACGTTTATTAATCCGGATTATAAAGGATGAAGGTAAACTTTAATTGGAGAAAATTATGACGAAGTATTTGATATTTTTTAGTATAATCTTATTTTCGATTACATTATTTGGTAGTGATTATATGACTCAACGAATTATCAATTATGCCAAGGATTGTAATCTTATCGTTCAAGGAGAGCTTACTCAAATAAATAAATATATTGGAAATATAACGGAGCAAAATGTTTTAAGTATTAGAGATACAGCATATATAAAAATCAGAAAAATTTATAGAAACAACTCAAATGTAAATTATTGTATTCAAGATTCTGTTAAATTTTTAATGCCTCCCATCCCTTCTGCAGATATGTCTATGGATGTTATTAGGTTTAGCAGTAGTCTTAGTGATGGTTATCCTTCTGAGAAGATAGGACAAACAGAAATCTGGTTATTTCAAGAAAAGGAAGGCTACGCTACCTTTCATCCTTGGGCTCTTCAACCTATTTCAAAAGAAAAAATTATTCAAGAGATATGCAAAACTAAGCCTGAAGTTATACAGTTCCTTTTTGATATTTTTATGCAAAAGAACTCAGAAGTTCGTCGTTTTCTAGCAACAACAGATATGAAATCAACAGATAATATCTTTAAATTTGATTGGATGAATCCAATTTTCTTAGCAATAAATTATAGAAATAAACTGTTTATAACGGATTTTGGGGTTAGAATAATATAATTCTTTACGAAGTAATTCT
>JAIORE010000421.1 GCA_021108315.1 Candidatus Cloacimonadota bacterium | reverse complement strand
TTTTACTCGGCTTTTTTAGTGGCACGCCGCACGTTAGACAACATGGAGTGGAGCAACATGTTGTCTAATGGATGGGCACTGCCAAGTTCTCCTTGCTCTTCTCTCAATCTGAACTTGGAGTGCTGTGTTACACGACTCTTAACTTCTATTATATAAATAACTTAATACTTTTTAGAATTGATGACTCTTTATAATATGGAATCAATATTTTAAACATTCTACTTGTTATGAAAATGATTTGATATATGTTGTTCAAGTTCTTTAGACTCCTTATCAAAATTTGCCTGGTAATGCGTAACCCACATCCTACCCTTTCCTTCAATTCCTAAGAATTTATTTAACACATAAATGTATTTTGATAGAATTAATATTTTTTTCTCATTTATTTGCGAAACATTTTTTTTCATCGAAAAATATTTTTTTACAAGTAAAGGTAGTAGATTCTCATCTTCAGTTCCAATTAGAGCTTGAGCAACGTAAAAGACATAATCAATATCATCCTTATCAAGATAATTCAGCAGAACCTGTAATCCTGAATTGTCTTTTTGTCTAACTAAAAAACAAGCTGCTTTCACATCTGTGTTATTTAATTCAATAGGTAAACATTTTTTCATATATTCATTTTTCATTTTATCTTTATGATTAATAATTCTGACATAATTAAATATATTTTGATAAATTGAATCACCAGCCTGAGTTGATATGATAATAGAATCAATAAATGTATAGTATTCTTGATTATTACTTTTGTATAAAGCTTGTAAAATATCTTTGATAGGATGATCAAAAGACTTATTATTATTTTCTCTTTTAAAAAACTCTCTTTTTAAATTAATGATTTCATTTTTTTTATCAATTTCACAAATTGAATGCTCAGTAAATGATTGAAAAATATGATTTCTAATTTCAACATCAGCTAATTGAGGTTTATCAAATAATTGTAAAAGTTCACTAAACTGAATATTTGTAGATAATTCTAATGATAAGAATTGCAATTGATTATAAAGTTTAATAAATTTCTTATTCAGAGTTTTTTCATACCTAACAGGCTTGGGATATTTAATTATCTTGTTAAAACTTCGGTTTTCTTTTTTTATTACAATTGATAAAATTCCTGAGCCATCAGCAGATGAATGAGTTCGGCAATTTGGGTTAGTTTGACTATTTTCAATCTCAATGATATTATTCTCAAACAGAATTTTTATAATTGAATCTATATTGTTTTTATTTAAAACACCTTTTCTTAACAAATCAGTTCTCTTATTATTATTTTTTTTATAATTTGCGGTTAATGATCCAAGACCATAAGAATATAAAGTTCCTTGATTATTATGATACCTAATTGAAATCATAGAATATGAATCTACTATACATCCTTGTGTATCAAATAGATGTATATATAGTGAATCTGGCTGTAAAAATGAGTTTTCTTTTGATAAAACTTCTCCATTTAAACAACAAGCGATTAGAAAAAAAATGACAATAAATTGTTTCATTATTTCACCTTTTATAAATATAGTGTAATGGTTAGTGTGTGTAGCAGGATCGGAATGATCACGCCCAGAACAAACCGACCAAAGTTTAAATCGTAAGATTTAAACGACACAAACCACCCAGCCTAACTGACAACTCGTTTGTTACACGAAATTTTTTTTTTCATTTCATCAAGATTATATCTTTCTCATACGTTGAGTTGTCCATTAGAATATGTAAACAATATAATCCTTCTTTAATATTAAATTCTGAAAAACTTAATAAATAATAACCTGGCTCTAATAAATTATTTAGCAAAGTTATTGAATTATTAGAGTTGTTTCTTGGAACAACTGAAATTATTACTTCTGAGGATTGTATTACTCGAAATCTTAAATCATTTGTTGGAGAATATGGAACCAAATTTTTATATTTTTCGAAAGGATCAATTTCTTTTTCGTCAATTTGGTAAGCTTGGAGAAATTTTACTACATTTATATTTGCATTTTGTCCTGAAGGGTTATTCTCATTAACTTTATATAAGTTTAATGAAAAAAATGAATTTTTAACTGAATGAATTGATGAAACATTAATATCCTTTTTTAGATTTGAATTAACTGAGCAAGAAAGAATTAGAAACAGAAAAAAAACACTTAATATTTTGTCGATCAAACTATACTCCTTTTTCGTGTAATGGTTGGCAGCTACCACGCTCTTTCACTTTCTCTTCTTGCTTGGCTGTGGAACTGTTTGTTAGTAGCATCAATCACAATTCTTTATACTTATTCATATCAAAAATGTTTAGTAAAAATCAAAAAAAAATTTATTAAATATTTCTGATTTTATATTTTCAACCAATCATCGTCAAGATTTTATACTAACTGCTAAAAGTATATTTTATCGGAGACTGTTCACATCTCATCCCACCTTTTTCAATAAGTTAGCTGCTATAGCTTTG
>JAIORE010000323.1 GCA_021108315.1 Candidatus Cloacimonadota bacterium | reverse complement strand
TTGGCTACAATAAATTTGTATCAAAATATGTCCAATGTCATCTTGGCACAGAGGGCAACAGTATTTTCAATAATATATTTTGTGATGTAATTTGGAGTATAAAAAACACCTTCCTTTTTTCTTCTCGTTTGTTTTTTATCTAAATTTTCTCCGCTGATTTCTGCATTCAGTTTTTCAATATCGGTTAAACTGTGTTCAAAAATATGACCGAGAATATTTACATCAACTTCAGAATCAAAATCATAATTTGAAAGTTTGAGAGAATCAGTAATTAATATTTCATCATCTATTTTTGCATTATCAAGAATTTCATCAAATTGAAACAATCCACCATTATAAGCATCAATTTTATATTTTTCATTCCCTTTATTTATATACCCAAAATATCGCACAAAAATACGGTAAATTGGCGAATAAGCATCAAGTTCTTTTAATTTGTTAAAATCATCAATTATTTTTGCTATAAAATTGGGAGAAATCAAACCTTTATCTTCAGCAAAAAAGAAGAAAAGAAAGCGGTCTAATAATTTTTGAGATTTTTTGAAAAGAACGAGTTTATTAAATTGTGGGTTATTTTTTGTCAGGTTTTGAAAGATATTATTTCTAAAAATGGCATAATCACTATAAAGTTGTTTTGAAATCTGTTCTTCGTATAAATTTGATTTTTCTTTTATTTTGGCTGGAATATCTTCAAAAATACTTTCTTTGCTCAAACACAGATAAAGAAATTTGAACTCATTTTCTGAAAGCTCAAAAATATCAAACTCTTCAAATTCGGTAGCATCATCAATATAAATTCGGATTTTTTCAAAGTTTGAAGTTATAACATATTTACAATTCAATTGATGATTTTTGTAATTAAATGCTTGTTTTTCAATCGTTCGCAAATCTTTTGTTTTTGCCGATTTTAACTCAATAACTGCAATTGGATTTCCGTCTTTTAAAATTGCTCCGTCTGCTTTTTCGGCATCGGTTTTATTTTTGAATTCGGTTGTTAGATTGAAATTTTTATGCGGATTAATTGTATATCCCAAACATTTTACAAACAAATCTCGAAGAAATCCTTCTTGATATTGTTCTTCTTTTAAAACTCTTATTCTCTCAGCCATTCCAGATTCATTGAAATGCTCCGAATACCTTTTATAGTTTTCATTTATCAATTCAGAAGATAAATTTTTCAGATATTTTTTAACAATCACTTTTTGAAATAACGACATTCAAACCTCTAAATTTTATTTTTTCTCAATCACTAAAATGTAAGTATTTATGTCAAAGTTTTTGCTGTTTGCCACTAATGCTTGGCAGCTGCGGTGCTCTTTCATATCTTCTCTCAATCTTAACACTGAGCTGCTTGTTACCCGATTCAATTATTTTTCAAGAACATTACGATTAAAAAAACAATAAGATTAAAACCGCCTTCCGATTAACTAAAACTTACCAGCGAAAAATCATTTAATCAAGCCTACAGACGGGATAAAAGCGAAAGCTGACTTAATTCCGAAATTTTGAATTTGCTTATTTTTTATCAAGGAAAAAGTTTATTTTATTCTGAAAAGTTTTTTTTTCTCGTCTTTATTTTTATATTTTTCCTGTATTTTTATTAAGATTTAAATTATCTTTTCTGCTCTTAGATACAATTCTTTTGCTTTAAAAAACCGGATTTCGTTGAGTCACAGCAAATTACATAAGACCTATTCCAGATTTTGAAAACAGCAATTTGGGAAATCCTTCATTATTTTTTATTCTTTATTCATTTTTTTTTCAGAATTATTTAAATTTTAACAAAAAACATTCTCGTTAAATTTATGACAGACTGCGTAACGTATTTTCAGATTTAGAATTACCAGCTTTTATGTTTTTTTAATTTGCTTTAATTTTTTCTTCGTCAGTGTCAGAATTAAGATTAAACAGCACACTTTAGAATTTAAATTACCTGTTTTGAAAATTGTTAAAACCCTTTATGAGTTGATATGCAGAAAATTAAATAAAACATTAACGAAATTGGACAAACAACGATTTTTGTATCTATTTTTGCCTTCCGTTTTGTCTCTTTTCATTTTTTTTTATTCAGCTTTAGATTTAAGATTGAGCAACTGATTCATTAGAATTTAAATTACTTACTTTGAAATACATATTGAAAATTAAAGCGAACTTGTTAATCTCCACATTTCTTTATTGTATTTTCTTACTTGTTAGCTGAAATTATTTTGAAAATCCGTTAAAAATATTTATGAATTGAGACACAGAAAAATGAAAAAACATTACCGAAAGTGTACAAACAAAGGTTTTTGGTTTTCTTTTTGCTGTTTTTTCATCTTTTTGTTCAACTTTAAAATTAAAAATCTGATACGAAATCTGTTAAAATATTTTGTTCTCAATTTCCCTGACCTTTTTCAATTTTTGTCACGATTATTGAATTCTACGAATTTAAAA
>JAIORE010000373.1 GCA_021108315.1 Candidatus Cloacimonadota bacterium | reverse complement strand
CTATTGAGGAATTGCCATTAGAACATTGTTGAAATAACTTTTTTGTATTGCACCCGATTGAAAGAAGAGCAAGAAGAACTTGGCAGCACTGTCCATTAGACAACATGTCGCTCCACTCCATGTTGTCTAACATTCGGCGTGCCACTAAAAAAGTAGTTTGATTCTAATTTTCAAATTTACAATTATTTTTTTTTGATAATGATAAAAATCACAAGCAAAATTCACGACATGACCGGTATGACAAAATTTGACTTAACATCCAAACTTTAGGAAGGATTATTATGCTGAAACTGCGGTGAACAGGTTTGGTCTTGTGCATTTTTGTTAAATTTCTCCACATACACAGAGCACATGTTCTTATCGTTGACTGTCCTGTTGTAGCGACTATAATACGGTGTAAATAATTCAGACTTTTGCTAGTAATTCAGAGGGAATATTCAGTATAACTACTTGAAAATAGGGTACAACGGACATTTATAAGAGTTCGAAGTACTAATAGTCCTTTGTTAACTTTTCGTACATTTTGTGATCAACTTCGGCTTTTTGGTTTTTTCCTTGTCGATTATAGGCATATCCCCGTTGTTTATATGCAAATGCATTGGACTCATCAAGCTTTATCGCTTTCGTGCAGTCAGCAACAGCATCTTCAAACTTCTCTAACCAATTATAGTAAAAGCCACGACTACTCCAATTTCGAGACACCAATGGGGTAAGCTCAATAGCGGCAGTGTAACTTTCAACAGCTTTTTGATATTTCTTTTGCTGACCTAATGCATATCCAAGAAAGCTATATCCTAAAGCATATTGTGGATATAATTCAGTAAGACTTTTGGCATATTGTTCTTGCAGTTCCCATTGTTCTTCCGTCTGGTATAGCCATGCAATGGCAAAACATGTTTTCAAGTTGTAGGGATCTGATTCAAAAGCCGCTGTCAAATATTGTTTGGCAAGCTCGAACTTTCCTGCATCATATGCAATGTATCCGAATTCAGTTTTCCATCGACCACTTTGCGGAAAATCCCCAATAACACGTTTATAAATTCGTTCTATATCTCCCCAAACCATTGTGTCGGCATAATATTCTTTCTTATTACCACTTCGTGCTGCCGCTTCTTTGTGAGCGAGGACAAGAATTAGTGGAAGTAGAGTTTTTGGTGGGGCATTTTTTTCAGTCTCTTGAGCAAATTGAAACACTGCAGACAAACTACCTCCCCATTTAGGCATCAATTGTTCGAGCTTGGATCTATAAGCCCAAAAAAAATTGGGGTCAAGAGAAACTGTGTTCTGAAAAAATGTTTCCATAAGCTCTCTATTGTCGCTTATATGCATATAGATTCTCAACAATTGACGAGTAGCATAAGGATTGAGAGGATCAAGTTTAGATGCTTTTAGGAAATCTGAATAAGCTTTTTTCATACGCTTATGAAATCCCCACCACTCTATTATTGAAGGATATATAGCCCAATTATCCCCCTCCCAAGCATAAGCCACATACAATGCTCCACGCATAATGTATGGAATAGCATTTTGAGGATGTATTTTTATCCATTTATTTAGTGATGGTATAATTTCTACTGGCAATGGGGACGGCCTTTCAAGAGAATAAAACCAATAACCAAGAAGTGCACGAAAATACCGAATCCCATCACGTGTGATAAGCTCATTCCTGATAACATAATCAATAAAGGCTTCTACTTCCGCAAACCGCCCTTCTTTAATTAGTTCCATCAGTTCATCGGCATTTTGCTCAAAGTTTCGCGTGAGTTTTCCTTGTATGTCAGAATCGGATAAAGTTGCATATGTCTGCGATTTGGTGTGAGTTTCTCCTAAAACAGTAAACAGTATAAGCAATATGGTGAATATACCCACTACAGCGGAAAAAAGGATAAGCAATGTAGCAGTTTTTCTATGTACGTATCTCATTGTAATCTCCCTAAAGTCAGAAATTTGTGTAACAAGTTAGCATTTTACTTTATAAATGCTGATGTTTATTATTTCTTCAAAGCTATATTTAATTTAATAATTAATTAAAGAACTAATGTCAATTGAAAAAAATGTTGCCAAAAAAGAATAATGGTACGGGCGATGAGGTGCGAACCCAAAAATCGACAGTTCGATCGCTTTGTTAGACTGCGTGAGTGCCAAAAAGCAGTGGAACTCATCGCACGAACCGTTAAACTGACGCTCACGCCAGTTTAACATAGTACTATCCCGCCAACAGGCGTAATAACATCCTTAAATAAATGCTTCATAACACTCTAACTTATATTTTATTTATTTTTCTTAAAACCATATGTACTTAAAATTTAATCGAAAAATAATGTCAATTATTAAAAATAAATATTGCCCAAAATGGCATCTTTCATAAACCCTTAAAAGTAGGTAACACTTTATAAAAATGCCATTTTAAACCCATCTCTCCCGTAAGAGATTTTTGCCTATTTTTTATA
>JAIORE010000078.1 GCA_021108315.1 Candidatus Cloacimonadota bacterium | reverse complement strand
TCCGAGAGAAATATTGTATGAGGATTCAGACTATCAGCAAATATAATAGAACAGGCATATTGTATTGTCTTTAAAGGGTCTTCCAACGTTAATCCACTATTGTTGTTATCTCCTTGGGGAGAAACAAACAGATCCGAATAAACCTGATCTTGAATTCCATGTAAAATATCAAAAGTGAAATTTTCAATTGGAGTTGCATGAAAATCTGTAGGATTTGATACTGTGAATGTATCAACTATAACATTTATAGAAACTGAAGAATATATATCACTTCCATTTCCTCGATTATTAACATTATTCAAATAAATATTACAGCGATTCGCACTACTGAAAACTGGGTTGGAATCATTAGAAATGTAAATTCCACCACCTTGATAAGCAGAATTATTAAATATTGAAACATTCTCTAAATAGGGCTCGGAGTTAATACAATATATCCCACCACCACCAATCTGATTACCTGTCTCACCTAAAGATGTGTTATTTGTTATTACTACATTCAGCAAACTGGGATTTGAACTACCGCAAAAAATCCCTCCACCTCGGCTATTCACAGAATTGTTATCTATTGTTACATTGTTAAAAATAGGGTTGGATTCACCACAATAAATACCACCTCCTGTCTGAGCTGAATTATTGGCTATTATTATATTATTGACAGTAGGATTAGAGTTTTCACAATAAATTCCACCTCCATATTCACGTGTAGAATTATACGTTATTACCACATTATCAAGAGATGGACTGGAATCAATACAATAAATCCCTCCACCTTTACTATAAACAGAATTATTAGTGATCGTAATGTTTTCCAGAATCATATCGGAATTTTCACAGTAAATCCCACCACCATAAGAAGCAGAGTTATTTGATAACATAATATTACTCAAACTTGGACTGGAATTTCTAAAAGAAATACCACCTCCTCTAGAACCATAGTTATTGGTCATCGTGATACTACTCATGGTTGGATTTGAGTCTTTACAATAAATACCACCACCTCCATCATAAGCAAATGGTCCATTAACTGCCGAATTATTCATTATTGTAATATTCTCAAGAATAGGATTGGAAAAACGTAAGTAAATACCCCCACCAGAATAAGCAGAACCGTTAATAATTGTCAGATATGATATTGTAACATTTTCCACAGAAGACAAATTAATGACACCGGCAAATCCTTCTGCATCAAGAATTACATTATCTTCGTTTTCTCCGATTAATGAAACATTGTCTGGTATATTGATCGGAAAATATTCTTCCGTTTCTGAAGAACTGTAAGTACCTTCCGAGAGAAATATTGTATGAGGATTCAGACTATCAGCAAATATAATAGAACAGGCATATTGTATTGTCTTTAAGGGTTCATCTACAGTTAATCCACTATTGTTGTTATTTCCCTCCGGTGAAACAAATAAGTCTGAATTTATCTGGTCTTGAATCCCGTGTAAAATATCAAAAGTAAAATTTTCGATTGGACTTGCATGAAAATCCGTAGGATTTGATACTGTAAAAGTATCAACAATTACATTAATGGAAGCGTATGAATAAATATCACTTCCGCTTCCTCTATTATTAACATAATTCAAATAAATATTACAACGATCTTCACTGCTGAAAAGTGGGTTGCATGTAGGACCAAACAAGATCCCTCCTCCCATAATTGCAGAATTATTCGATATAGTTACATTTACAAGAGATGGATTAGATGAAATACAGAACATTCCACCACCACCATAGTTAGACGAATTATTTGATATCATAACATTAAACAGATTAGGATTTGATTGACT
This sequence comes from Candidatus Cloacimonadota bacterium, assembly GCA_021108315.1. Classification (GTDB taxonomy): domain Bacteria; phylum Cloacimonadota; class Cloacimonadia; order Cloacimonadales; family TCS61; genus JAIORE01. Next base: position 692 of record JAIORE010000078.1, on the reverse strand, counting down.
AAAATAAATTCCACCTCCTGAAGCATATCCAATTGTAGTATCAGCAGAATTATTAGTTATTATCACATTTTTAAGAGTTAAGTTGGAATCTGAACAATAAATCCCTCCTCCACCTGTAGTATATCCAAGAGTAGAATTATTCTTTATTACCACATTTTGAATAATTGGACTTGATTCCCAGCAATAAACTCCACCACCATTTGTAGCATATCCATTAGTAATTGTGAAGCCTGTTAAAACAGATGAAGAATCTTCTCCACTATCGAATTTTACTACACTTGTATGATAATTGCCATCAATAATTGTTTGAGAAATATAGCTTGTATCTTGAGTTGTATGGAATAAAGAACCGAGTGTTATTGCTTTTCCTTCAAAATTAATATTTTCCGGATAAGTACCAGGTTGCACTAAAACAGTGTCTCCATTTACGGATTCATTTATCCCCTGTTGAATTGTCGGGTAATCTGCGGGTACATTAATAATTGCTGCATTTAATAAAGAATATGCAAATAGTAAAACGATCAAAATCTTTTTCATTTTTTTCTCCTGGTTTGGATTTATTGAACTGTTTCTAAACATCTAATGAAATGCAATTGCTGTACCAAATCTATTTTCGGGAATAAACCATTTATAGATGTTCGCAGATGAATTGATACTCTTTAATCATAATTATCTTGAATCCAATTTTAAAT
>JAIORE010000388.1 GCA_021108315.1 Candidatus Cloacimonadota bacterium | reverse complement strand
TAAATTGTTATACGGTTATATCTGTAAAGGACATTTTTAAGTGGGACTAGTATAAAACTATAACAAAAAAGGGAAGTGTTGAGAAAAAAATTAAACTCTTCAGAGAACTATTCAAAGGACATACTGACGTATATGCTATAAGGTGGGAAAATACTGGGAGAGCTGGATATTCACCTGTTTGTTTGAATCGATGGAATAAAGCAAAATGTCATTTACCAAAGATAAAGTGCAGTTCCTGTCCAAATAGAAAATTGAAACATCTTGATGAAAAAGCAATCTATAATCATTTAGTTGGTAAAATAATTATTGGAGTTTATCCAATTTTACATAATGACAATTGTAATTTTTTAGCTATAGATTTTGACAAAAAATGTTGGAAAAAAGATATATCTGCTTTATATTCAACTTGTACAAAACTAGAAATTCCAGTATCAATTGAAATCTCACGTTCTGGAAATGGTGGTCATATTTGGATTTTTTTCTCAGAAGAAATATCAGCATTAAAAGCTAGAAGACTTGGAACATATATCATTTCTGAAACTATGAAAACGGGAAATCTATTGGATTTGAAATCTTATGATAGAATGTTCCCTAATCAAGATTATCTGCCTGAAGGTGGATTTGGGAACTTGATTGCATTACCTTTACAGAAAAAAGCTAGAATTAATGTATGTTCAGTTTTTGTTGATGATAATTTTGATGCATTTCCTGATCAATGGGCATATTTATCATTTTTGAATAAAATAAATACAAATGATATTGATAGAATCATTAATACAAAATCAATTGCAATACCGACTATTACATTAAATATACCACACAAAGTCAGAATAATCATTTTAAATCAGATTTATGTTTGTAAAGATGGATTACCAAAATTCTTGTATTACAAATTTATTCATTTAGCAGCTTTTCCAAATCCTGCGTTTTACATTGCTCAAGCAAGCAGAAGATCTACTCACAATATACCAAGATTTATTAAATGCAGTCTTAACCTACCAAAGATGTTCTCTATCCCTACAGGATTATTAGATAAAGTTACAGAAATTCTATTAGAGAATAAGGTTAAATTCACCATTGAAGATAATCGAATTATTGGATCAAGAATACAGTGTGATTTTATTGGTAACTTATCTTCAAAACAAGAAATTGCATTAGCAGAAGTATTAAAATATGATATGTCAGTACTTTGTGCAAGTACTGGTTTTGGAAAGACTATTCTAGCGATTAAAGTAATGTCAGTAAGAAAAGTGAATACTCTAATTCTTGTTCATAGAATTGAATTACTAAATCAATGGAAAGAAAAGATAAACATATTCTCTAAAAATGTTGAAGTTGGAACAATTGGAGCATCAAATTTACAACAAACCCTTCAAATTGATATTGCAATGATTCAAACATTGAAAAATTACTCTATGAAGCAGATTGATCATTATGGTCAGATTATAATTGATGAATGTCATCATATTGCTGCTTACACATTTGAAAAAATTCTCAAAAAAACAAGAGCAAAATATATTTTAGGATTAACTGCAACACCAAAGAGAAAGGATGGGCATCATCCTATTGTTTTTATGCAATGTGGTGAAATCAAATATAAAAGTTTTTCAAAACCTAATTTTGATACAATGAACGTATTCCCTAAAGCAGTTGAAATTATTATTGAAGAAAAAAATTGCTCTTTACCAAGATTATTGTCACATTTAGCTGAAAATAATGAAAGAAATGAACTAATTTATAAGGATATAGTAAGTGTTCTCAAAAGAAAACGTAAACCACTATTACTTACTGAACGAGTAAAGCATCTAAAATATCTTGGAAAGCTTTTAAAAAGTTCTTGTAAGAACGTTATTATTCTGAATGGTAAGCTGAAAAAGAAAGAAAAAGAGAGAATTTCAAATCAGTTAAAATCCCTTAATAGTTCTGACGAGTTTGTAATAATTGCTACTGGAAAGTATATAGGAGAAGGTTTTGACTTACCCATTCTTGATACTTTGCTCTTAGCTTTACCAATTTCATGGAAAGGTACATTACAGCAGTATATTGGTAGGGTTGTAAGAGAGCATAAAGACAAAAGCAGCATAGAAGTATATGATTATGTGGATGTAAATTTCGAAAAACTTGAAAAAATGTTTATAAAGCGAAAAAAAGCATATAAACGTTTAGAATTCAATATAAATTTGGAAAAATAACCAATTAAAAAAAACTACCCAATGGATGTCATAAGATTGAAGGTGTTCTAAATTTTTAGATAGGACATGAATTGAGTCATCTAATTTATACAAGAGTATTGGAATGAAGTGAAATATCCTTTATCGATGTAATAATATAAGCTCATTTCCTTGCTGGATTATCCTGAGAAGCAAATTATAGAGAAGTTCCAAAATAATAACAAAGAAGTTGATATTCAGAAAACAAACTATATATGATTCTGTTGATTAATAAAAGAAGGCATATATAAGCATTAACCTCTTAATATATTATGCATTTAACTTTAATAAAAAGCTTGACAAATAATCTATATT
>JAIORE010000044.1 GCA_021108315.1 Candidatus Cloacimonadota bacterium | reverse complement strand
AATTCAAAAATATTAAATCACTTCTCTTTGTAAAGGTTATTTATTTACAGCGACTTAGCATATAAATCTGAGAAAATCTCATAGTTATCTCGGATTAAGTCTTTTGCATTGATTTTCTTAGCAAGTATTAAGCCTTGTTCAAGATATGAATGTGACTTTTTGAAATTATTAACTTTTGTGAAAATTCTGGCAATATTAGGGAAAACTCTAGCAATTTGCCATTTGTTTGCGATTTCTTTGAATGTTTTTAATGCTTTAAAATGATATTCTAATGCCTTATCATAATTTTTTAAATGTTCATGAATATTACCAACATTTGATAAAGCAACTCCAATATCTTTATTATCAATTTCCTCAAATATTTTTAAAGTTTTAGAATAATATTCTAAAGCTTTATCATAATTTTTCTGTTTTTTAAAAATAATTCCAATATTATTTAATGAATATGCTATACCCATTTTATCATCAGTTGCTTTCATCATATTTAATGATTTTTTATAATATTCTAATGCTTTATTATCATTATTTAAAAAGAGATAAATATTTCCAATACATATATAAGAATGTGCAATACCCTTTTTATCTCCAATATCTTCACATATCTTACACGACTCAAGATGATAATGTAAAGAGTTTTCATAATTGCTTAATCTTTTATAAGCAATACCAATATTGTATAAAGAAATAGTAGTACTTTTTTTGTCCTTTATTTCTTTGTTGATTTTTAATGCTTTCAAAAAATATTCTAAAGACTTATCACAATTACTCAATTTCCGATAAATAATTCCGATATTGTTTAGACAATTAGCAGCACCTTTTTTATCTATAATTATTTCATATATTTTTAATGCTTTTAGATGATATTGCAACGCTTTATTGTAATCACATAAACTTCGGTATATTTTACCAATATTTATTAAAGCTTTTACTTTTACCTTTTCATCATTTATTTCTGTTGATAATTCTAATGCCTGTTTACCGTATTCTATAGCTTTTTCAGGTGAAATTTTCGAATTAGCCTTTGATAATTTAATTAAAATTTCAGCTTTTTCTTTTCCATCGTTTTTGCATTGAGCTAATTTCTTTTCAAGATCAGGTATATCCATATTTGCTCCGATTTCTTCTTTGTTCAAATGTGCAATAGCACTTTATAATAGAATCACATAGCATAAACTTAAACAATATCAGATATCATTTTATGTAAAGATTAACATAAAGTAAGGTCTGAAAATGAACTTACGATTATAATTCTATTATTACATCACTTTTTTTAAATGTCAAAATAAAAACAGAGCCTTGAGGTTGATTATTGCGTACATAAACTGTTCCCTCAAAACTTTTCATTGCTCGTTTAACAATAAACAATCCTAATCCCGTATTCCCAGTTTTTCCATGTCGAAAACTTTCTTCAAATATTTTTTCTTTTATTGAATCTTTAATTCCTTTGCCATAATCTGCAATTTGAATAATTAGATTGTTAGAATCCTCGCTCATGGAAATATCAATTTTTTCTGTTTGTCCATGAACAAAAGCATTGCTGATGATATTATCAAAAACAGAATAGATTGTATCATCAGCAAGAATATTTCCCGAAAGGTTGGAAAGGTTAATATTCTTATTCTGATAATTTTTTAGCACTTCTTGCAAAACTTTATTTATCGAAAATAGTTTCAGGCTCTGGTTTGAGCTTATTAAACGCTCCAGATCTCGCATTTTCCCGATTAGGTCAAAACTTTTTTTCACTTTTTTTATGGCTTCTTTTAGATATGATCTATCGTCTTTTCGGAAAAACATTTTTATTGCACTTAAGATCACTGTCAGATTATTATTCAGATCATGCCGTAAAATTCTGGTAATGAGACGCAGATGTTTCTGTTGTTCCTCAATTTTTTTATTCGCTTCAACAAGGTGAATATTTTTTAATTTGTAAATTTCTGCTTCTTTTTCTTTCTTTTCTGTGTCATACTTAGCTTGCATTTCAGCTATTTTATTACTGCTTTCTTCATTGAAAATACTATCTTTGATCTCAGAATAAAGTTTAAAATATTCAAAAGCTTTCTGATAATTATTTTGGGCTGAATATAAAGTTATGAATAAATCATAATTGTCTTTAATCAAACCCTTTGCTTTTATTTTTTTAGTTAATTCTAAGCTACGTTCAAGATATGATAGTGATTTGCTAAACTCTTTTACTTTTGAGAAAAGTCTGGAAATATTAGTGAAAGTTCTCGCAGTTTCCCACTTGTCTTCAATCTCTTCGAATATTTTTAATGCTTGAAAATGAAATTCTAATGCTTCATCATAATTTTTCAGTTTAAAGTGAAGATTACCAATGTTTGATAGGGAGATACCGATATTTTTTTTATTATCAATATCTTCAACTAATTCTAATATTTCTAATGATTTAGTATAGTATTCTAATGCTTTCTCATAGTTTTTTTGGTTTTTAAAAATAACTCCAATATTATTTAATGACTTTGATATTCCAATTTTATCATCAATAGATTGCATTATTT
>JAIORE010000314.1 GCA_021108315.1 Candidatus Cloacimonadota bacterium | reverse complement strand
GTTTTAGACGACGTTTCGATTCACTCCGCTGCTCGTCTTTTTTTAGTGGCACGCCGCCCGTTAGCCAACATGGAGTGGAGCGACATGTTGGCTAATGGATGGCAGCTGACACGCCAATCTTTTCTGGCGAGTAGCTGTTTGTTATGCCTATTCTTTCAGAAATAAATCTCATTTTTTAAATTATTTACAGGCACTTTCTACAATTTTTGCACTTAAACCAGCGTTACATATAGGTTTTTAGCAAATCGTTATTTTTTGTGGCTCTATTTCATTTATCAATCTTTCGATGACTAAACTTTATCCCAAATTCCTCAAGTTCTTTAAGAACAGGATTGTATATCTCAGGGTAGATAGGTAATACTGAACCTTTCAATGTTATCTTTCCTTCTAATATCAACCTTGCTGAAATAGCTACAGGTAATGAAACAGCTCTAGACATTGCACTGTCCTCTCCTGAGATACCATTAACTAGCATTGTTGATGACCATTTTTCTCTTTTGCCATTAAATTCAACAATAATATCATCATGAATCAGCGCCATATCATTTTCATTGGGTTGATACGACATTTTCTTTAGCATCAAATTAACCAATACATCTACATTTGAACCTTTATCAATAGTTATTTGTTTATCTTTGAAGAATCCCAACCATCTTAACTTGTTAATAAAATCATCATTTATCTCAATATTAAAAAAATTGGCAATTGCTTCTGCTCCCTCTTTAGATGAGTTTACAAGATGAGTCATAAACTCATTATAAGTAACATTTTCATAATTATTAATAGTTAAGTAATCTAACAGGTTTAACTTCATGAATTTTCTTATTGTATTGCACCAACCGGTAAACCTGAGAAGTCCTCTATAAAAACTTGCTTCATCATCAAGTTCATAAGGTTCTTTATAAACTGCACATTTTCTGTTTGGATATGTTTCAAATGATCCAAGTCCTTCAAGATCAACAATACGGAAATGCTCAAAAAGATTTTTTTCCTCTATAATTTTACCATCCTTGATATATTCTCCGGAAGCCATAGCAGATTTCATAAGACCTTTTGGATTCCATGAAAACATGTAACCAAAAGGGTTTCTATTATCTTCAAATGAAGGCAATCCTGCGCCATAAGAATCAAGGCTTATAACTTTTCCACCTTTTCTTTTAATTTCATCAAGAGATTTTTTAATACTCATGTGATCAATTCCAGGATCCTCACCGATTTCATTTAAGATTATTATATCTGCCTTTTTTGCCTCTTCATCCATTGCAGTTACTTCTGGAAATGCAAAATCCGTATGAATCATATGTTTTTTGTGCTTTATACATATCTTTGTTGTTTCCACTTGATAGGCAGGTGGGATAAAATTTACGACTAAATCAGCTTGAGGAACCATTTTATCAAGCTTTTCCAAATCCTCAGCATCCCACTGAATTACTGTTGTATTTTTTCTTCCTCCAATTATTTCATGAGCTTTGGATACAGTTCTTGTAGCAATAATAACATGATAATTGCATTTATCCAAAAAATAATCCACTGATGGTTTAACTACCATTCCTGCACCTAAAACTAATATTTTCTTTTTAATCATCTTGTGTCTCCTCAAATTGATTATCAAATTTACTCTAAATTATTTAAGCCAAGAAGTAACTTTGCTCAACATATCAAACCTATCTATAAATTGACAAGTGATTTTAAGAAAAGAGGAATCTTTGTCTCAAAACTCATTTCTTCATGTGTTGATGGATGTAATATTTTAAGTGAAATAGAATGGAGCGCTAATCGTTTAGCAAATTTATCTGTTCCGTAAATCTTATCTCCTACAACAGGATGTCCCTTTTCTGACAGATGAACTCGAATTTGGTGTTTTCTACCTGTATAAAGATTGATTTCGAGCAGACTAAATCTATGCGATTCCTTAATGACTTTGTAGCTTGTTTTAGAATATTTACCTTTATCGGGGTCTTTTATAGAATACATTCTATACATCTTATTTTCGACCAAATAAGATGTAATAATGCCTTCTTTATCCTGAAGTTTTCCATACACTACTGTAACGTATTTTTTACTAAACTTTTTCCAATTCTCTTGCAAATAACGCTTAGCATTTTCATTTTTGGCAAAAATTAAAATCCCTGAAGTGTCTCTATCTAAGCGATGCACAATAAATACACGATTTTTTGATTGTTTACTTCCCTTTTTTACATAATTATTTAATCTTGATTGAGCTGTTTTCAGCCTCTCCCTTTCTGTTCCTATTGTCAAGAGACCTTCTATTTTATTTACAACAATAATTTCAGGATCCTCATAAAGAATTGTAAGCCCTTTTGGTTGGTATTTCTTAGGTATTTTTTTCAAAGTTGTACCTTTTTTTCATATATTTCTACTTATTTGAACAGTAGTAAACTGTTACTTGTTTATAATGTTCTTTGCTCATTGTATTATTTCTCCAAACATACATCTCAAAAGAACTTTCTAATCTTTTTGGTCAAAAACTTAAACTCTACTATTACAAATAGGCATAACGTTCGGCGTGCCACGTCATCTCGCCATGAGCATTTGATTTCGGTATTTCC
>JAIORE010000349.1 GCA_021108315.1 Candidatus Cloacimonadota bacterium | reverse complement strand
GAGAAATTCTCCTCTTGAGAGGAGTACGGCTTCAGCCGGGAGGTGTGTTCTTTAATCTTCAATCTAATTTCCGTTGAAAGTGGATACCTGCACAAACAAGATTGTTTGTGATACATAAATTATCTATTCCTTTGCGTTCTCTGCGTTCTTCATCTCTGCGTCTTTGCGTGAAATCTTTTTCCTTCATTATTGGATATTATTTCTTCTTCTTAAGATTCATCATTCCCATCAGCAAGCCCATTACAATAAATGCACCCGGAGCTAAGATTGCCACTAACATAGGCTGATAACTTGATGGTAAAACATTAAATCCAAGGAATTGTCCTGCACCTAAAACTTCTCTTATTCCACCAATAACTACCAGAGCCAATGTAAATCCCAATCCCATACCAAATCCATCCAATATAGAATTCATAACATTATTTTTGCTCGCAAAAGCCTCAGCTCTTCCCAAGATTATACAATTCACCACAATAAGTGGAATGAATATTCCTAAGCTTTTATGAATCTCAGGGGAATAAGCGTGCATAACCATATCTACGATTGTCACAAAGGAAGCGATCACTACAATAAAAGCGGGAATTCTAATTTTATCGGGGATGAATCCTTTGATAAGTGAGATAAAAATATTTGAAAAAACTAAAACAAATGTTGCTGCTAATCCCATTCCGATAGCGTTCATCACGGAAGAAGTTACAGCGAGTGTAGGGCATAAACCCAATGCCATAATGAAGACCGGATTTTCTTTGATAAATCCTTTGGTGAATTCATTCATACGACTCATTATCTACCCTCCTCTGTTTTATTTGCCTTTTTATCCGAAATTGCTTTCTCCAAATTCAATAAACCTTCTCTAATCGAATTTGTAATTGCTCTGGTCGTAATAGTTGCACCAGTTAAACTGGCAATCTTTCCACCATCCTTATCAACTTGTAATTCGTGCTTAGCTTTTAGTTCATATTTCTGAGAATATTCAACAGCTTCACAATTTGCACCCAAACCGGGAGTTTCCGATTGATAGATTATCTTAATTTTATTCAACGTAAGGTCACTATTTACACCAACCATTGTTTTGATTTCACTGCTGTAACCATATTGACTGGCAACAAAAGTGTAACCAACAATATTTTTATCATCATCGGTTCCAACAAAATAATAAAACTTATTTTCTGAACTTTCTGTTACTTTTTTGAGGGGATTATTCACAGTAGCTTTTTTCTCAACATTTACAGAATCGGCTACAAAAGTAGTTGCTTTGGATAAAACATCTTTTCTGGCTTCCACTTGTGCTCTTTTTTGATTCTCTATTATAATTGGTTCGGTAATACTATTTATGAAAGCCAAAATTCCACTGGCAATTGCTGTAATTATCAATAGCACTAATCCTAATTTTACGAAATAATTCATTTTTTCACCTCACCAAATGGTTTGGGAACAGTATAGCGATCTATTAAAGGAACAGCAATATTCATTAATAAAATTGAATATGAAACTCCTTCAGGATAACCTCCGACCAATCTAATCACAATCGTAAGCACCCCACAACCAATTCCAAAAATGATTCGTCCTCTTTTCGTTACCGGAGATGTCACCATATCGGTTGCCATAAAAAATGCACCAAGTATCAAACCACCTGCAAAAATATGGAAAATAGGTAGCAATAATGATGCAGAGAAAAGTCCATTTACTCCACCAAAAATGAAAACCAGAATAAACACGGTTGCGATGTAACTAACAGGGATTCTCCACTCAATAATTCTCTTGTAAGCCAAATAAGCTGCCCCAATTAATAACGCAGCTGCTGAAACTTCACCGATCACACCACCGACATTTCCCCAGAATAGATTCAGAATTGTATCCATATTTGCTAGCTTGTTCATAATCACATTTGCCATTTCGGGATCAATCTGAGTTGCACTTCGTAAAGCTTTGGCAACCCCGAGCGGAGTTGCAGATGTTACAATTGCCGGAACATTATCCGGTAAATTTGCCAATCCATTTATAGAATTGAATTTGGTTGGAAGCCAGCCAGCAGTCATCAAAGTTGGCCAAGAAGCCATTAAGAAAGCACGAGCCAAAAGAGCCGGATTAAATGGATTATGTCCCAATCCCCCAAAAATTTGTTTCCCAATAGCAATTGCAAAAACAGCACCAACAACAGGAATCCACCAAGGAGCTGCTGAATTGATATTGAACGAAACCAATATACCTGTAACCACTGCACTTCCGTCCTTGACAGAAATGGGAATACCACGCCAGCGTTGAATCAACATTTCGGTAATTACAGCCGCAAAAACTCCATAGAGAGTTAATAACAGTGCTTGTATCCCGAAAAATACGATTCCGGCAATAAGAGCAGGAACCATAGCTCCTACAACTTGCCACATCACGCTGGAAACGGAAATCTTTTGTTTGAGATGCGGAGCTGCTGAAACAGCATAAACATTACTCATAGATCCTCCAGTTTATTTTCTTTATTTAATTTAAAATTTTACAGCTAAGTTCGCGAAGACGCTAAGATTTTTTTGCCAGTAGAGTAGAGACAGGTTTCCAGATATTCCATATAAATTTAATAG
>JAIORE010000446.1 GCA_021108315.1 Candidatus Cloacimonadota bacterium | reverse complement strand
AACAACCGGATAAGATCGTGGTTCGCTACGCTCACACAATCTATCCTTATTCGTTGTTGGCGATTGGGTTGTTGATGAAAATTGGATCCTGGCAAAACATAATTCTGAAACAAGTTCACATATTGGCCAAGCCCATTTCAGATCGCTTGTAGATCAGGTAGATTCACAAATACTTAGCCTTTGTGGGGCTGGTAATGTGGCAAGGGCATTACATGGCCTATCAGTATCTGAACTTGATGATAACGAGGAGGGTATAATTAAACCTCTTCAGATATTTGGACTCGGTCTCTGGCATCCAAAGGACACTAAGATTTTAGCATCACTTTTTTCAAATAATACAGTTAGTAATCAAACACCTTTGACTCTATCTGGAATGGTTCTGGAATCTGACTATAGCAATGGGAAGAAATTATTATGCGGTATGCCGTTGAGCCGAGGTACGTGTAGAAATTTAGATTCAGAAAAAAAAAGGCTATGCGATGATACTTTAGATTCGTGCTATTATTTAAGATCTATATATTCCCATAATTCGTTACCTTGTTTTGGAACAACAAGAGTGGTGAGACTTTTTAAAACTTCTGCTGGAGGTGTCCCTGAACAATTAAATAGAATTGATTGGCAGACACCATATCAATTTTCTCCCTGTAATGAAGAAATCAACAGAATAAAGGATGAAGTCCTATGGGATACAAAGTTTTCTGCCATCGTTGTGCATGATTTCAACAAGGGCAGCATTTGTTTGGAGTTAATTCGGATACTAATTGAAAAGTATCCAGCAGCAAAATGGTTTGTAAGAACAAAAAAACCTAACGTTAGCTGGCTTAACCTCATACCAGAGGACAAATTAAGGCTGTTGTTGATTGGAGCAGATTATGTGCCTAGGCGCTCGAAAACAAAACGGTGGTTTTATGGAAACGAAGCGAGCAAGGAGGCATGTGAAGAACTAAAAAAGTTGGCACGATTCGATCAGATCAATATTTCAAATACTGAACGTCAAATTATCGCAATTCATGAAGATAATAGCATGTTGGCTCTCAGTAGTATCGGGAAAGGAGAGGAAATAAATGGTATATCTATTACTTCGACCATGTCCCCTCAGCCAATTAATATCGGTCGTTCAAGCATAATGTTTTCTTCTTGTATTGCATCATTGTTAGGGTGTTATGGGAATAATTCGGAAAAAGCGATGCTTATAAGAGCAAATGGTCATGCCAACAAATGGACTATATCTTATACAGATAGAATCCGGAATACTCATTTCCACGAAAAAACAGTGCCCGTTTATCCATTGTGGGGGGATTTTTCTCAAGCCATAAAAACTGACGAATATCCAGATGATATACCAAAGCCATGTGCAAAAAGTTTTAGCTGTAATACTTTATTGGAAAGTTGGCAAAATCAATCATTTCAGGATATCGGCATCGTAACAGAGCGGGATCGTGTCACTTGCAAAGATAAAAGAATTTTTTACCTTTGGAGGGGGTATTCTTGTATAGGGAATTATGTTGCTATTCGCCGTGACCTAAGAATAAAGTTAAACGACCTTTATCAGAGTATCCATAATTTTAAGTGTGATTCAAAAACGTCTTCACTAAATTGTTTAATTCAAGGTGCACCGGGATGGGGAAAAACTTTTCTATCAGAGAAACTTGCTGAGTCTTTTGATTTAAACCCATTGTTTTTCAACGTGGCACAGCTTACTTCACTTGATCAGGTAATTGATTGTTTCGATTCTATTTCTTCACTTCAAAACCAACAAAAAAATAAACCTGTATTGGCATTTTTTGATGAAATTGATTCTCCTATTGATAGCCAATATACATTTCCATTGTTTCTTGCTCCAATTTTAGATGGAACATATAGGAGAGGTGGTCGTGTTTTCCACTTGTTACCTTGTGTTTGGGTTTTTGCAGGGGCGACTTCCCTCTTAGAGTTACCTAAAGCCCAAAAAACAAAGGATTTCATGTCCCGAATAAATGGCCCAATCATAAAATTAGACTTTGGGGAGAACCTTGACGCCGAAGCATTAACAGAACAAGTATACATCGGTGTTAGCATCCTTCAGCAAATCTTTAATGATGTGTCAAAAGTTAGTGAAAATGTGCTTAGATTTTTTCACAGCCTCAAATTGAGACATGGAATACGGAGTCTACAACAGGCGATTAGAAAATTTAGAAATATACAATATGGCGAGGTTCGTCAGTCTAATTTACCTAAATATGAAGAAATAAAATTGTTAATAGAAATAAACAAAGATACTTATGAAAACCTGCGTGAAAAAAAGGAAATTGAGGATTTGATAGAAATCCGAAAAGAGCCAAGCTAATTGCATTTAATTAAACCACCAGCTCTGCTGGTGCGACCCTAAAAGGTTTGACCGTTCCGGCGAGAATATTGAACGGCAGAGTAAAGCGTTTTTTTGAACATCGAACATCCAACATCGAACGTTGAACATCGAATGATGAAATCGCTTCGCTCCGCCAGTTTATAAATTGGCAGAATACCTTATTCAAAATTCGACGTTGGACGTTCGATGTTGGATGTTCATAGTCTTTTAGCTTGATAGCTACGTCCTGAATATTGGATT
>JAIORE010000437.1 GCA_021108315.1 Candidatus Cloacimonadota bacterium | reverse complement strand
GTTTCTGCTTCAAGAAGCGGTTTCCGATAATAACCCCAAAATCCATTATAAACAGGAAATAAAGCCATTATTCAAGATATTCTTGACTATGGTTTCGATATAAATTTCACAGACTCTTATGGTAACAATGCTCTTATTTGGGCAATAGAAAGGTATCGTGACAACTATAATTGTATTGATATAATTCTCTCGAATGGCATTGATACAGATATTATTAATAATGAAGGCTTATCAATAGACGATATTATAGATAGAAATAGATACAGTGAAGAGATAAAAGAAATATTCAAGAAATACAAAAAATAAACCGGAGGTTATATGTTTTTAGTCAATCTAAAGAATATGGAAGAGAGGAAGGCTTTCTGCAATCTGGCAGTTGCCATAATTAATATTGATGGCAAGCAGGAAACAGAAGAAATAATTTATTTACAAAACGCCATTAAAGAGATGATCATAAATAATGATATTGCATACGATGATATTGAAGTTTTTTCTAATGAACTATTGGGTTATGTCTCAAAAGAAAAACTCAATCAGGAAGATATTGATAGAAATCTCGCTATCTTCTTTCCAGCAAGTAATCTTATCAAGAAAACGGTGCTTTTTGAGCTTATTACTTTATCTAATATTGATCTTGAATTGGCGAAAAGTGAGAAAAAGATGATTGATTATGTTGCAGAGAAACTTGGTTTTTCCAATAAATTGGTTACAGAGATGCAAAGTGCTGTTACTTCTTTGAATGATGCTTTTATTAATGCAGAAAAGTTAGTTCAGGATTAGGAATAACATTATGTACGGTTCATATATTAATTGGGGACACATTAATAATCAATGTAGAAGGGATTCCCAACGCAGATTAGACAAAAGAATGGAAGAATTAAACAGAGTAGAACATTATGCAGATTCTATAGACAAAACATTTATTTATAAGAGAAAAACAAAAGGTTGGGAACCTTTCACCTGCCCTTGTGGAAGCTCCAAACAGCTTTCTCCTTCAACAAAACGTAAAGAATTCCGTTGTTCCCAATGTGGTAGAAAGATAATCATAGAAGAGTAACCTCTATTTATAACAAATATTAAACTAAGATCGAATATAAATATACCCAAAAAGGAGTATGAATGAAAAGAATGAGAAAATTAATTATCTGGAGTATATTGTTGGTTTCACTATCATTAGTTGCCCAAGTTCAAGCAAATATTCCCCTATCAAAAGGCTCTACCAATTACAATATCAATACGGTAGATACAAATTCACTTTACACAAGATCAGATGTTTACGAATTTAAAAATGTAAATGCAAGCGAGATTGCACCAATAATCATTAAAACATTGTCATTATATGGCACTATCTCCATCAATGAAACACTTAATATGATCATCATAAATGAACAAGAATCTAAACTGAAAAACATTATCAATTTATGCATCAAACTCGATGTAAAAGATATGGATGCTTATCAAAAGATTATGACAGAACGAATATTATTATCTTACACTCAACCGGAAGATATCAAAGAATATTTGACCTCTCACCTATCTATAGACGGTTTTATTCATGCCGATAACGATTATAATGCTCTAATTATTCATGATCATATCAGCAAAATTGAATTGATCAAAGAGGAGATCAAAAAGTATGATCTTCCTCCCAAAGAGGTTAAACTGAACGTAGAGATATTTGAATTGAGCTCAGATGGAATGTCAGAATTGGGAATTGATATTGATAAGGGGATGGAAGCAATATTAGTTGATATATCGAAATATGACTATAAGGATTATCTTTTTCAGAAAAGAGAAGGAGAATCCCTGTATAGTTCTCCACTTAATCAGAAGACAGTAGAAAATAGAGATCGAATTGAGAGTGATTTAGATATGGAAATAACCCTATCTAACCTCATAAGATTCTTTAAAAAAAATGAAGGCTTTAAGATAGTATCCTCACCATCCGTAACTACTCTAAATAATACAACTGCACAGCTTGGCATTAGTGGGAATATAGATATGAGCATAACTCCTCATATTGGTGAATCAGACTACATTAAACTTTCACTTGATTGTAATATCTCTGCTAAATCACCTAGCCAGCACTTAATAAGTGAAGTTTATCTAAAAAATGGTGAACCTTTTATTCTAGGTGAATACACAGAAGTAAGAAAATTAAAGATTACCAAAAAAGTACCAATATTAGGTTCTATACTTCCTTTCTTGTTTTCAAGAAAATATGAATCTGATAAAAAGGTAAAGATAGTTATATTTCTTACTCCTGAAATCGTGGAATTAGATAGATATTCAGAAGATAGTTTGGAAATGAAACAACAAATGATGCTCGATAAATAAGCTATAAACAAAGCAGGAAAATGAATGAAAAAAACTAGATTAGCACTATTACTATTAATAACAATACTCTTTGTATCTTGTGCATTACCAAAAGCATTAACCAAGAATTACCTTATAATGGATAAGTATAAAGATATAGATGTAAAAGGTATGTCAATGGGTGTGATAGTAAATCATGTATCCGTTACTATAGATGTTCGCAGATGAATTGATACTCTTTAATCATAATTATCTTGAATCCAATTTTAAAT
>JAIORE010000374.1 GCA_021108315.1 Candidatus Cloacimonadota bacterium | reverse complement strand
GAAGATTTAAAATTGGATTCAAGATAATTATGATTAAAGAGTATCAATTCATCTTCGAACACCTATAGTTTCAAAAAGTGATAAAAGAAAAATCTTTACGGGAGCAATTTCACAACCGGAATTAGCCACGATCTTTCGCAAAAGTCATATTTTTGTTCTGCCATCATTCTATGAAGGATTACCATTAGTGCTCATTAAAGCACTGCTAGTGGAATGCAAATTATATACACTGATTTTACAAGAATTCAAGATTGGATCGGTAAAGAAATTTTAATTTAAATGTTATAAGTACTTGCCCATATATTTTTCAGTAAATTTCTAACCTCATCCCAGCCTTCTCCTTCAAGGAGAAGGAGTTTCCTCTCCTTGCAGGAGAGGATTAAGGTGAGGTTTTTGCATTCTTCTTTTGCAATAATAAAAAATACAGGAAAACTTTTGTCCATGTACTTATACTACACGGAAAGTGGTTTTCCTTTTTTTTAAATTAACTTCCGAATGTGCGGAGCTCTTCGGAATGTTGATAACAAATCCCGAATGCTTTCGGGAGAAGACCTAACGGACATTCCGATGTTTTATGGAAAAAGGGAAAACCACCTTCTTTAGAGTATACAGTTCGTCACTCGACCCAAAATGGCAAGTATTGATGTTCCAGAAAAAGTATATTTACCAATTTTTGAAGCTGAGTTGAAGAATATTCTAACAAAAAGTATCAAGTTTTTTAAATCTCGTGATAGTATTTATAGACAAAATATTGATTCAAAAATAATTAAGCATTCTTGGAGTGAAATTTTAATAAAATTGAAAAGGTAATAGATGCAGAATTTTAAAGGTGTAATATTTGATATGGATGGTGTTTTACTTGATAGTGAACCAATATATTTTGATGTTGAGAAGAAGCTTTTTGAAAAATTGAATATTGATATTTCTAAAGCAAAGCATTTTACTTTTGTGGGAATGTCTATGAGAAAAATTTGGTTAATTATCAAAAATGAATTTAAACTTACTCAAAATATTGAAGAATTAATAACTATTCATAATGATATAATATACAAGGGAATTCTAAACAAAAATGACATTTCACCCTCGTTAGGTGTTAAGAATACTTTGATAAATCTAAAAAATAGAAATATCAAATTAGCTGTTGCAACTTCTACAGAACGTAAATTAGCTGAGCTAATATTGAATAAAATTAGGCTTTTTAATCTATTTGACTTCATAATTTGCGGGGATGAAGTAAAAAATGGTAAACCAGCTCCAGATATTTTTTTGAAGGCTGCAGAAGGAATAGGAATATTACCAGAGAATTGTTTAGTTATTGAAGATTCAGAAAATGGAGTTAAAGCAGCCTTTGAAGCTGGAATTAAAGTAATAGGTTATCAAAATCCAAATTCAGGAAATCAAAATTTGAATTTAGCTGATTTTATTATAAGTGATTTTTCTGAATTAAAAGATACAGGTTTGAATATTTTTTCTAAATAATGTATATTCTATATCTAATTATTTTTGTTTTAATGCTGATCTCTTTCATAAAAGATAAGCAAAGGACTTTAAAAGTCCTTAAGATGGCTTATAAAAAATTTATAAAAATTGCTTTCCCATTTTTTTTAATGATACTTTTAGTTTCTATTGCCTTATCTTTTTTTAGTGAAGATAGAATCATTAATCTTCTCCAAAATTCATCCGTCTGGTTAAATTCACTTATTGCTTCATTGATTGGTTCTATCTTTTTGATGCCGGGCTTTATTGCCTATCCACTTTGTAGTGTTCTCTACCAGAATGGATTACCGATGATGGTAGTCACAGCGTTTGTCACAACATTGATGATGGTTGGAATTCTCACTTTTCCCATTGAAAAAAAATATCTTGGTACAAAAGTTGCCATAATCAGAATAGTTATGAGTTTATTAATTTCATTTCTAATAACAATCATAATAGGACTCCTTTGGGGAGAAATTATATGAAAAAAACTTACTTCCTTAAAATATTTTTTTTCTTTGGAGTCGTATTAATATTTTTGGCATCTTATATTTTTCATTTTCAAGCCGGAATTGATATTGCTTTTAATTTTATTAAATTCACCAAAAACATGCTGATACTTCTACCAAGTATTTTCATATTAATCGGATTATTTGAAGTATGGATTCCTTCAAAAACTGTTTTGAAACACCTTGGAAAAGATTCTGGTTTTAGGGGTTTTTTATGGATTTTGATTTTGGCTGGAACTACAGCTGGAGGATTGTATGTAGCTTTTCCAATTTCTCAGGTTTTAGCAAAAAAAGGAGCAAAGCTTTCAATAATTTTCTCGTATCTCGGTTTTGCTGCAATTGCCCGGATTCCAATGACAATTTTTGAAGCTTCATTTTTAGGAATAAAATTTACATTAGTGAGATTAATTATTGCAGTTCCTATAGTAATTCTTTCATCTGTGATTTTGGGAAAGTATTTGGAAAAAAGTAATTATCAAATTCGTTAAATTTTTATAATACAAAATACATTAGTCTCGGAAAAACTCAAAAAGATTGACCGAAGAACACAGAGATAGTATTTATTATTTATCCCATGTTTACCACTTGTATCGGTCAAAGCCCTATCATTACACGATATTG
>JAIORE010000010.1 GCA_021108315.1 Candidatus Cloacimonadota bacterium | reverse complement strand
TCGTATTGTTATTTTATTAACAATAAATTTTAATTTTGCAGTTTCTTTATTCTAAATATACCATATAATATGCATTTGCCGGATAAAACCATAGAAAGGCTAAGCCAATATCGCCGCAATCTTTTAATAACCCTCGCCAGGGGCAAGGAGTTTATCTTTTCGCATGAAATAGCAGAACTACTTAATATTACACCGGTACAGGTGCGCAGGGAT
The DNA here is from genome assembly GCA_021108315.1 of Candidatus Cloacimonadota bacterium. Classification (GTDB taxonomy): domain Bacteria; phylum Cloacimonadota; class Cloacimonadia; order Cloacimonadales; family TCS61; genus JAIORE01. The sequence goes on along the minus strand of JAIORE010000010.1, from coordinate 2,398 downwards.
ATTATGTTGATAGGATACAACGGTACACTTCGGAAAGGTTACGACATAAAGGAACTTATCGACCTGATTGGCAATATCATCGATACCGAAGATGCGCAAAATGTTTGTGTCATGGGCCTGGGTAACCTTGGTAAGGCAATCATCAAATATTTTATCGACAAACGCCCTAAATTAAAAATGGTAGCTTGTTTCGATACCAACAAAGAAAAAACCGGGCAACAATATGCCGGTATGCCGGTATTACATGCTGATGAACTGGAAGCGAGAATAAAAAGCATGAACATTTCAATTGGGATTATTACCGTGCCATTCGACCGGGCCAACGAAACAGCCAACCACCTGGTTAACTCAGGTATTAAAGGTATCCTTAATTTTTCCTCCAAACCTTTAAGTATCCCTAATCATGTTTATCTTGAAGAGTACGACATGATCACTTCACTTGAGAAGGTTGCATATCATACGAAGGATAAGGAATAGAAGGTAGAAGGTAGAGAGTAGAAGATAGAAAGTAGAGGGTATGTCCTATCATGGTTTTGGTTGACAATATTTACTCAACTTTTAGTTGACATGTTGATAAATCAATTTGTTAAATAGGTTGACATGTGTAAACTTTGCATCGTCAGTTCAAGCGGAGGAAGGCTCTGCTGGGGAGCAACCTTCCAAGGAATAAACTGACCCGCGAAAATGTGGTATGCCGTAGTTTTGTTTTGCAAAGCTACGGTTTTTTTTATACCTATTTTCACGGCTTTATGCCTAATAAAAACCCAAAGTTTGTTGATCAGTTTTCTCATTTTGTAAAATCATAAAGTTTCATTACCGGATACCCTGCCCCATCCAATTGCCCCAAAACGTTTTCAAACCCTAACGGGCTCTTGAGTTTTAATTTGCCATGTGGGTAATTATTGTAAAGTTCGATTGCTTTGGGCAAAGCCTTTTTCAGTTGTTGCAAAGTGCAAATATGGTATGCTATCAGATAGTCGTTTTTTATGATGCCATTTATGCGTTCAGCATAAGGGTTTTCCAGACAGGTTTCTGCCATACTGATTTGGATGTTGGCTGATCCGAGCATACTTACATATACCTTTGCCCCGTACTGACTGCCCTTATCGGAGTGATGTATCAGGTTTTCAAAATAAACTTGCCCACGGGTTTTAAATGCCATCTCCAAAGCTTCCTGGTTGTTTGTTACAAACATATTATCACTGACACTATAACCTATTATCCGGCGGCTGTAAACATCCATGATCAGTACAATGTACAACGTCCCGTTGGGGGTTAAAAAATAAGTGAGGTCGCTTACCCAAAGCTGGTTGATCCCGTTGAGTTGGATTCCATTTACCAGGTTGGGATATTTGAATGGGCCACTATAGGTTGTCCGTATAAAAGAAGATGGCTTTTTAACACTCAAACCTTGCTCGGAAACAAACCGCTCAAAGCGATTTATACCTACCTCCTTTATACCAAGCATATAATGAATTTTCCTGGCACTGCTGCGAGGGTAATCTATCCTAACCTCGAGGACTATGTCCCTCAAACGCTGCCATAGCAATGCATCTTGCTCCGCCTTGCGCCCGGCCTTATATAACCCCTGGCGACTTATACCTAAAATACCATACATATATTCCATATTTATACCTAACTCCTTTCGCTTTGATTTGAACCAGATGAGTGCCCGGTTGCGTACTTTTTTTTTATATCGAAACCAACATTTTCACTACCCAGTTCCAGAACCTTTTCCAAATAGTCTATCAGCAATTGCTTTTGGCCAACTGCACGCTCCAGTTCCGACACACGCTCTAACAACTTAAGTGTTTTGGCCCCTTCTGATTCTTTCTCCAAAACAAGTATTTCTCCTTTTGAAATTTTGGTCGAATACTTCCCGATCCATTTGTAAATCGCTGAACATGTTACTTCGTAAATCCTGCTTAACTGAAGCACCGTCATTTGTTTTTCTTCAATCATTTTTACCTTCTCTTTCTTGAAGGTATCACTAAAATGTCTTACTCTTTTTTTCTCTTGCATAGGTTGAATGTTTAAGTTATTAACATTATTTTTGTCAACCTATTCCATGATAGGACAGTCATTGATGGTCATTGATTGTCATTTGCTCTGCCCGTCCGTAGCGCAGCGAAGGCGGGGTTGTCAATAAAATACCTGGCTCAGATCAATGCACTCAGTACAAATTACAGTGTTATAGGCTCAACTAAATTAGAAAAAAAGGTGATTATTCAGGTGGTTGTTTTATTGGCAAAATCTATATGACCCCATCCCCACCCCGAAAGCGTTCGGGGCTTCCCCTGTGACCGCAGGAAACCCCGTACGAAGCGAAGCAAGTCCGTATGGATGGGCAGGGGAAGGGAGTCCCCACGCACAAGCCACTGCAGCAGCCAGTGCGGTG
>JAIORE010000079.1 GCA_021108315.1 Candidatus Cloacimonadota bacterium | reverse complement strand
AAATAGTATTAAAATGAAAATTTACAAGTATCAACTCATCTGCGAACATCTATATAAGATCCATCAAGATTTTTGATAGCTATAGTTGCTCCAGATATTGGATCATCTTGGGCATTTTTGACAAATCCATACAGTTTTGCTGGATTTTGTGCAGTGATTTCAATATTAAATTCAAGATTTTCAGAAGGTATATTTATAGGTTGAGAAAAAAAATCATATTCGTCTTTTGTGGCTGTAATTGTATAACTTCCTTGAGGTATGCTGGTTAGTTCATAATATCCATTGCTCGTAGTAGTGTATGATGTAATCCCTACTATTTCAACCAAAACACCTGAAATTGGTATTGTGGTTCCTGAATAATAAACATACCCATTAACACCTGAACTCATTGGCAAATATATATCATAATCATTAGTACCTTCTTGAACCATAATACTATCAGAAAAATTCGCATAACCCTCTTTCTCTGCATGAATTGTTTGCTCACCTACTGGAATATCGTTTAAATGGAAATGTCCTGTGTGAGATGTCGTTGTTTCAGTTTGTCCAATATATACAGAAACACCTACTAAACCATTATCTTTTACCGATTGTTTTGCTGGTTCATTACTGTTAATTAGCTTGAACTTAGTTTTTTTCTCCCAATCATATACATAACCTTCTACAACAGCAGTAAATTCTGTCACATATGCTGTTTTAGAGTCACGTGTAACATCTTTTCCATCAGAAACATCCAGAAATATAGTATTGTTCCCATCAGAATTTGGAGCAGTCCAAATTACTGATTGACCTAAATTACTTTCTGGAAAAGAACCCTTATTTGAACTCCATGAATAAGTTAGTTGATCACCATCAGCATCACTGGCATTACCTGATAATGTAGCATTCTCACCAATACCTACTATTAGTGGACTAATTGTAATGCTGTTTATTACAGGTCTATTATTTTTTGGTTCATTAGGTGATTCACATGATAAAATAAAAAATATCAATACAAAAATCGCAGTATACTTCATCCTACCTCCAATCTCATAAGAGAAAAAAATGTAATGTAATATTTGTCAACTTTTTCAGCTTGGGAATTAGTTAAATGGTTTTATTACAAATATGAACAATTAGAACACCCTAAACTGCAAAGCCATCTCACCAAGTAACCTGAAAGTCTCTATCTCATAATCTTCAAGAACAATTACTTCATAATTCTGATTTAAAGGGCGTAAGATAATTCTTCGCTTTTCACTATCTAGTTGTAATTTCTTATGAGTAATACCATCAGGGGTTTGACAAGCACAGATTTTACCATTTAGATTATCTATATCATGCCTTTCATGAATAACTACTATATCTCCATTGGATATTCTTGGAACCATACTGTTACCATTTACAACTAACGCACAATATGTACTTTCCTTATCTGATAAATAAGCTTTTGGAATCTCAATATACTCCCAAGGTTCTATCGTATCATTTTTAACAGGTTCTCCAGCAGCAATCTCACCATAAATGGGTAGTGTAATATTCCTCGATTCAAAAGGACTCACTTTGTGCTGGTACAAAGCTTTGTTACCGGATAATTCTGAGAGATTGCTGTTATCTCCTTCACTAAGTAACTTTCCATCAGGTTCATCAACAAACATTTCACCTTTACCGGTAATCAACCAATTCAAATTCATGCCATACACTTCATTGATGCGAGCCATAGCTGGAGGAGAAGGTTTACTTGGTTTCTTTCGATTGACCCAATCAGATACATTGCTTTGAGTCACACTGATCCCTTTAGCAAACTCGGAACGCTTTATCCCCAATACGTTTATGAATGCTATAAGTCGGTCTTTAATATCCATTCTAACCCCCTTTATCAACTATTTTAAGCTAAGTTCTGCTATTGCAAAGAACTGCGATTGACGGCAGTTTTTCCTTGACAAAATCGCAAGAACATCTTTGAGTAGCTTTGCATACGACAAATATTGCAACATTGCGAAGTATGTCAATAAAAAAACGGAGGAGACAGTGAAATCACCTTACAAACCAGAAGTAATAAAAGCAGCAATGACACTTAAAAGCCTTTCTACAATAGCAATTGCAAAGCAAATGAATATATCCAGAAGGTCACTTGATTATTTTATAAATGGAACAACAAAAATGAATCGTGGAGAGGAATTCTTACAAATTTTGCAACCAGAATTGAGTGAAATATGTAAAATAGACAAGAAAATCAAAAGACGGAGACTGCAACATTGCGAAGTGAGTTAGTTATGGAATATCAAGAGTTATCTATTCCGGAAATTCAAAAATACTTTTCTGTAAGTCAGGCTTCTGCCTATAGAATGACTAAATCAAAAAACTGGGATTTTGTATCTAAACCGCTTGAGAAAGGTGGACGAATAAAAATGTACTTGCTTCCAGTATCAGAATTACCAAATTCTCCTGAACCGGTTTCTGTTGAGTTACCTGAAGCTGTAAAAGCGGAAGTAGTGCAGTATGATGAGACAATTCCCAAACTTACTCCACTTATCAAGATTCCAGAACATGAACTACATCGAGCTCAACTGAAAGCAGAGCTCTTGGAAAGACTACTATCTGAAATTGATAGATGATTCTGTTGATTAATAAAAGAAGGCATATATAAGCATTAACCTCTTAATATATTATGCATTTAACTTTAATAAAAAGCTTGACAAATAATCTATATT
>JAIORE010000384.1 GCA_021108315.1 Candidatus Cloacimonadota bacterium | reverse complement strand
TTAGACGACGTGTCGATTCACTCCGGTTTTACTCGTCTTTTTTAGTGGTACGCCGAACGTTAGCCAACATGGAGTGGAGCGACATGTTGGCTAATGGTTGGCAGCTGTCACGCCCTTCTTTTCTGGCGTGAAGCTGTTTGTTATGCCTATTATTTCAGCAATCAATCTCATTTTAAATTATAACTCAGTTAATTCAAATTAGTTATCCAACGGTAAATTGTATGAATAGTGGAAGATTGCGTGGTAGTTTCCTGTAAAACCGCTACGCAGTTTGAGCGGGTTACAAACCTTGATATTTACCACATTGCCTGCCATTACTTATATAAATGTTAGCAGCAGTTATTTCATTCCTGTCAGCACTTTTTCTAATATTAAATTAAATTCAGTCGGTTTTTCTATCATTGGATAATGTCCAGTTGCAGAGATAGTTTCCACTTGAAAACTATTTTTACAATGATTATTAAGTCCGATTTCGTTTGTTGGAAAACCGTCACTGTTTATTAAGTATAACTTATAATTAAGCTGTTCCAGTCTTTGTGCATCGGTATAAGCGTATTGCATTTGGTTCATAAATGTTCCATAGCCAATAACGGAATCGCTATTTGCAAAATCAGTTTTTACTCTGTCTTTCACTTCCTTTGAAGTTGTTGAGTGAAAAAGCATCATATCTGCATATACAGGTGCTGAATTTTTAAAATCCTTTTCAAGCATTGGAAAAAAGTCTGTCATTTGTTTCATTTGTTCTGGTGTGAATTCAACATCAATAAATTTGAAATTGTCAATACCTACAACGCCTACTATTTTTGGATTGTTGGTTAATGCTGTTTGTAACATAATCTCGCCTGCCATAGAATGTCCAATGATTACAACATTATTAAGGTTCATTGTGTCAATAAATGCTGTTACATCATTGGCATATTCTTCAATTGTCCAGTTGGTTCTTTCGGCTTTGGATTTGCCAAAGCCCGGCAGGTCAATTGCGAAAACATTATAAGTTTTAGAAAAATAATCGACTTGATTCTTCCAATACATTCCGTCAATACACCAGCCGTGTAAAAACAGAAGTGTTGTGTTGCCTTGTCCTTGTTGAAAATAATTGATTTCAACTTTTTTTTCCCTGATTGTGATTTGTTTCATTGTCATCTCCGTTTTTTGTGTTTGTGCATAGCTTACATTCGATAAAAGTGAAGCAATGACGATTAATAAAATTGCTACTAACTTGCGGGTATCACCTATTGTTGTTATTCCTCTCATTTGGTGGGATAACAACAATTGCGTATATTTTTCTTTTATCATTTTACTATTTCCTCCAATCATATTTCTCAAAAATATTTTTACTTTTTTTGGTCAAGAGCTTAAATTTTCTACTACGACAAATAGGCATAATGTTTGGCGTGTGCGGCGGAATCAGAATGATTCAGCCCGAACACACAGCTAAACTCTGAACCGCAAGGTTCAGGCAAAGACAACCAACCGACCGTACTGACGACACGCTTGTTATGCACATTATTTTTTTATTCTAAGATTTTGATAACAATATTTCCTCTTTTTCTACCGGTAGATACATATTTATATGCTTCAACTGCTTCATCAAGAGAATATGATTTATCAATAAAAGGATTTAATTTACCTTCCTGAACTAAATTTTTTAAGTATATCATATCATTTATGTTTTCATCCACCATACCAACAAATAATTTCTGCTTTCCTGTAAGAGCTGCAAGCAAGGCATGATGCAAAGGCCAATCAACCGTCAAATATACCCCTGACTCTGTTATAGATTTTCTTACTTTTGTAAAAGAAATCTTACTCACAGTATCAAAAATTGCATCATATTTAATTCCGCTTTTAGTGAAATCTTCCTTCGCATAATTGATTACTTTATCTGCTCCAAGAGATTTCACTAATTCATGATTTTTCTGACTGCAAACAGCCGTTACTTCAGCACCAAATAGTTTTGCAATCTGAATCGCGAAAGTTCCAACACTTCCTGAAGCCCCATAAATAAGAACCTTTTGACCTGGAACCAATTTTGCTTTTCTCAAAAGATAGAGCGCTGTTCCTCCACCTATCGGAAGCACAACAGCTTTCTCCGGATTAATTTCAGAAGGATTTATTTTAACAAGTCTACTTGCACTTATGCTTTTATATTCCGCGTTTGTTCCACCAAAACTCATTCCTTCTGTATAACCAAAAACAAAATCTCCTTTTTTTAGATTTGATACATTACTGCCTATTGATTCAATTTCACCTGCAAGTTCCCAACCAGGTATTTTCTTTCTTGGTTTTGTGATTCCAAACATCAAACGACCTGGAATCCAGAACCAAAAAGGCCAATCATAGTTTATTATTCTACAATCACCTGTTGTTACTGTTGATACATGTATTTTAACTAAAACTTCATTTTTTACAGGTGTTGGCTTTTCAATTTCTCCAATAGTTAAATTATTCGGAGAACCGTATTTATTACATATTACTGCTTTCACTTAATATCTCCTTCCATCGATCAGTAATTCGATAACAACAAATGTGCATAATGTTTGGCGTGTGCGGCGGAATCAGAATGATTCAGCCCGTACAAACCACAAAACTGAACCGAAAGGTTCAGGACAGAAACACAACGAGACCAAACCGACGACACGTTTGTTGAACGAAGCTGCTAGTCGCAGCAGAAAAAAATATCTTTAAAAACTATCGTT
>JAIORE010000303.1 GCA_021108315.1 Candidatus Cloacimonadota bacterium | reverse complement strand
CGGAAATACCGAAATCAAATGCTCATGGCGAGATGACGTGGCACGCCGAACGTTACAGGCAATCAAAGGTTCATCAAAAATGTAATTTGAGGATAGATTATTGACATAAAACTAAAGGTCGGAAAATGTGTAAAAAAAAGTTGGAGACATTAAGTGAGATTAAAAAATATACACGATGAACTTCCAAGTCAATTTGCAGATCGAATTGGATATGCTTATTCTTCCAATGTTCATAAAGATAGAAAGAAAGAAAACGGACAATATTTTACTCCAAATAAAATTGCTGATTTTATGAGTTCGTTCTCAACTAAAACTAGCGAAAATAAATTAAATATTTTAGACCCAGGATGTGGAACAGGAACATTAAGTTGTTCATTAATAGAGCACTTAATTCAAAATAACAAAACAATAAATGAAATCAATCTAACCTGTTATGAAATTGATTCCGAATTAATAGACAATACAAAACAAGTTTTAAGTTATCTTAAAAGCTGGTTAAAGTTAAAAAACTCTAAATTAATATTTAAATGGGAACTTCGAGAATTAGATTTCATTGTAGACAATCAATTTGCCTTTGCTGAAAATTCTTTTTTCCAAAATAAAAATAATCAATCAAGATTTGATTTAATTATTTCTAATCCACCATATTTTAAAATTCCAAAATCTGATGAAAGAGCCAAAATTGCAAATTCTATTGTTCACGGACAGCCCAATATTTATTCAATATTTATGATGCTATCAGCAAAACTTCTTTCAAAAAATGGTGAGATGATTTTTATCATTCCGAGAAGTTTTGCTTCTGGTCCTTATTTCAGACTTTTCAGAGAACAATTTTTCACAGAAATTCTTCTAACAAATATTCATATTTTTAATTCAAGAAATAAGGCATTTAAAAGAGATAAAGTTCTCCAAGAAAATATCATCATAAAAGCAATCAATAAAAGAAAGTCAAAAGATGATGAAATTACAATTTCTACTTCTGAAAGCAGTGAAGATTTATGGGATTCGATATTTTTTAAATATTCTTTTGATGAGTTAATTAATATGAATAGTAAACAAAAAATTCTTTATATTCCTTTAACACAAAAAGATAATGATGTTATCAGAATGTTCAAAAAATGGCATAATAATCTTGAAAAAAATTTCATCAAAATTTCAACAGGACCTGTTGTTGCATTTAGAAAAAAGGATTTCCTTTTTGATAACACTGAATCTTCTAATAAAAATTATAGCCCACTATTATGGCTTACGAATACAAAACCAATGAAATTAGTATTTCCTGGGAGTAGGAATAAAAAACATTACATTGAGGATTGTTCAACAACTCAAAATGTTCTCGTAAAAAATAGAAATTATGTTTTGTTAAGACGCTTCAGCACAAAAGATGATAAAAGCAGATTAATTGCTACACCATATTTTGCAGAATATTTCAAACAAATGAAAATTGGGATCGAAAATCATTTGAATTATATCTACAAATATAAAGGCGAATTAAGTAAAAGTGAAGTAATGGGTTTAGCAGCTCTTTTTAACAGTTCGCTTTTCGATTTATATTTTAGAACTTTTAATGGAAATACTCAAGTAAGTGCAACTGAACTTAAAGAAATTCCGTTACCACCAATGACAAAAATTGAATCTATTGGATTTGAGCTGCTGAATTCAAATGAATTTTCACAAGAAAATATTGATTCAGTAATTAATAAAATTATTTTAAATTAAGGAAAAACTATGAGTAAAATTGATGATGCAAAAAAGATTCTTTCAGATTTAGGACTTCCAAAATCTCAACAAAATGAAATCTCTGCCTTAACATTATTGGCATTATGTGATGTTTCAGAAACTGACAATTGGAAAGATGCTAAAAAAATAAGTCTCGGTGTAAGTAAAGGAATAATGAAATTCATTTCAGATGTCTATCAAAAAGATTATGCTCCCAACACACGAGAAACAGTTAGACGCTTTGTACTTCATCAATTTGTTCAAGCAAGAGTTACAAATTATAATCCTGACATTCCAGACTTACCAGTTAATAGCCCAAGAGCACATTATGCAATTTCTAAAGAAGCATTAGCGGTAATTATAACTTTTGGCACAAAAAAATGGAATGCTAATGCAAAGAATTTTAGAGATTCTGTTGTAAATTTAGCAAAAAAATATGCTAAAAAACGTGAAATTGTGAGAGTTCCTGTTACTCTTCCTAATGGAAAAACTCTAAAGCTTTCTCCAGGAAAACACAATGTAGTTCAAGCAGCCATAATTGAGCAATTTCGTCCAGAATTTGCAGAGGATAGCGATCTGCTTTATTTGGGAGATACGGAACAAAAAGATTTATTCTGTGACAATAAAACAATGCAGGAAATTGGAATTCCAATAGATCAACATAGTAAACTTCCTGATGTAGTTCTTTATGACAGAAAAAAGAATTGGCTCTATTTGATTGAAGCAGTCACATCTCACGGACCTGTTTCACCTAAAAGGGTTGTTGAATTAGATAAATTATTTGAGAATTGTTCGGCAGGGAAAATTTATGTTACAGCTTTTCCTGACTTTAAAGAATTCAAAAAATGGTCGAGCAAAATAGCTTGGGAAACTGAAATTTGGATTTGTGAAATGCCAAGTCATATGATACATTTTAATGGAGATAGATTTATAGGACCGCGATAAGAATTGCCTGTAACAAACTAAGGATTTCCCCGCATCCGCATGCGTGGAAATCTTGTTGAACAAGCA
>JAIORE010000229.1 GCA_021108315.1 Candidatus Cloacimonadota bacterium | reverse complement strand
ATTAGCATTTTCGGTATTATTTCGGGAAGCTATGATATATTTGAATTTGAAATCAGGACTTTTCAAAAGCTTAATATTTTCATCGGAAGTAATTCCTCTGTCAAAAATTATGGTTGGTTTTTCTTCAACATTCGCATAATCCGCTTGTATCGTTAGCAATATCTCTTTTAAGGAATCGGCATCACTCATTTTACCATTGAAAACTTTATGCCGGATCACAAACCCATCTCCATCAATGATCAAAGCTATTACAATCTGAGGACAATCACTTCGCTTTTCTTATGGGTTGTAGGTGGTTCGGGTTATCAGCCCCCGGAATCAGTGAAGCTGAGTATCTGGCACTTTGGGATATAATTAAACTTGGAATTAGCGGTTATGTAGCAAGCAGAGGAATCGAAAAAATAGTAAAAGAATTTAAAAGAGGTAAAAAATGAAATTCAAAATTGCAAAAGACAAATGGCGAGGAACAGACAAATTAATCCATTTTGTAGCGTGTCTAATTATTACATTGATTTGGGGAGAAGCATCAGCGAGTATTGCCGGTATTTTCAAAGAAATAGCAGATTCACATCCAAACGGTTCAGGTTTTTCATACAAAGACCTTGTTTTTGACGGACTTGGTATTGCACTAGGAATGGTTATCAGAGGTACTTTTTATGTATAGTTGCAAATATTTCAAAATAGAGGAATTAGTTCCCAAAAATATTGCAAGAAAATATGGTGAAAGGGCTTGGCAATTCTTAGATGAAAGAGCATTAATCACATTAGATATACTTCGTGAAAAATTTGGTAAAATAAAGATAAATGATTATTTGTTTGGTGGATCAAATCAATATCGAGGTTTTAGACCTCCTAATTGTACAATCGGAGCTGATCTTTCTCAACACCGTTTCGGAAGAGCTTTTGACTGTATATTTCTGGAAGTAGATGTTGAAGTAGTGAGAACCTTTATTCTGGAAAATCCCGATGAATTCTCTTTCATAAATGCGTTAGAATTAGATGTCTCTTGGTTACATTTTGATACTCGGAATTGTAAACGCACTATGACTTTTAAACCTTGAAAAAGAAAATATAAAAATTTAAGCTTCCGAAATGTGAGCTTTTTTTTGTATTATTAGTGTAAACAGTATGTTCATAATTTGATCAAATTCTGTGTGTTTGAGTAGGAGGATGTTTTGGGAATGGTTACTAATTGTGTGCATAAGGTGAAATAAAAATTACTTTAGAGTACTTAATATTTTTCTTATCCTTTTGGATGTTTTATCTCTCATTAATTTTGCTTCTTCTTCATAGGTGTGTTCTCTTTTATTCATGATTATAGATAAATTGAGTGAAGAAGAATTTACACTTTTTGTTTTCTTAATTGTTTGATTATTCCTTTTCATTATTATCTCCTTCATAATAATTATCAAAAAAATGATGGTTTAATTCTGCCGAAAAATAATGCTTTCTTTTTATCCAAATAAATCCATCACCTTTAGAAATAATTGCTACATCAATTGGTCCACCAACAGTCTCTCTTTTTGAAGATATTTTACGTTTAAAAGATGTCAAGTTAACTAATGATTCAGCCATTGCAGCCAACTCAGATTTAGGGGATGATGAAACAACGCTCATAATTGGATCTATATGATACTTTTGTATCCATTCAGAAATACTATCATCAAGTACTTTATAGATTTCTTTGTTTATTAAGGACAATTTGTTTTTGACTTCTTTAACCTTATCATTAGTTGCATTAAACTCATCTTTAATATACTCAGCTACTTTATTCTTATAATCATCAAAAGCATTTATTCGGTTTTTATCTATTTCTTCTTTACACAGAGGATTAATCCCCTTTATAAAGGAATAAACCATTTCTGATTGAGCAAACGGTTTTATTTGAGAATGTAAGGAATGAGAAATATTAGTCGAATCTACTTTCCTATATCGCAATATATTTTCAATATATCCATTAATAGATAAAGAAATTAATGATGGGAACATTTCTTCTTCACCAAATCCTGCAATCACAACTCCTGAATCAGTAGAAAGATTAATATCTTTACTGAAAAGTTTATAACAAGAATTAAAGATTTTACTTTTAGCACCTTTTGTTAATTTATGATTTTCAAAGATAATATCATAAAAACTTTTTAAAGTTGGAGCATATTTGCTTTTTAGCTTTTCGAGAAATTGAATAGAATCATGAATGTCATCAATATTGTTTCCTTTGTCAATTATGTCACAAAAATATTCAACTTTCTTGGTTCTGTTCCTTCTATTTGTCAATTTATCAAGATTAGGATTATCTTTTTCATACTTTTTTATAGCGTTACAAACTTCATTAAAGAATCGGATAACATAATCTCTAAAATATGTTTTTTGTTGCTCAGCATCATAAAATTTATCATTATCCTTTAAAAATTTTATAAAATTTTCAGCATATTCTTCGGTAGTATCAAAAAAAACTTTAGAATGTTTTTTTCTATACATTTTTATAATTTTTTCCCAACCAATTCCCATTAACGATGCATTACCATAAATCATAATACCAATTGGATGAAATTTGGAAAGCATAAAAAGTTTATTTGCTGTAGGAAATATTTTACTATCACCATTAATATTAACGGTAACAGCACTATCTGCCGCTAATGCAATTGCATTTTTATTCATTATAGCAATTTCAGCAGTCATTCATGTTCTCCTTCTTGATTCAAATATAATATCCTTCTACATATATGATTCTGTTGATTAATAAAAGAAGGCATATATAAGCATTAACCTCTTA
>JAIORE010000371.1 GCA_021108315.1 Candidatus Cloacimonadota bacterium | reverse complement strand
GATTACGGAAATACCGAAATCAAATGCTCATGGCGAGATGACGTGGCACGCCGCCGTTACGAGCAACAATTAAGGAGTAGAGATGAGTATTGATTAATTATATGAATTAGGACGAATCTGGGGTGAGATAAAATACTTCAATCCATATATTCATATAAACAATATTGATTAGGATAAAGCTTTTGCAGATTGCTATTTTAAAATCAAAAATTGTAAAGAAACTGATTTTTCAAGAATCTTAAATAATGAATTGTTATCAATGCTAAATGATCCGTTGGTGAGTATTAAATCTTCCAGAATAAAAGAAACTAATCGTAAATTTGAAAACTCGTTTAAGATCTCTTCTGAATCTGTTATTATTTTAAAAATCAATGATTGGGCAAATGAAAATGTTGATAGTTTAATCAAAAAAACAATTGAAAATCGTCAAATTGCAAAAGGTTTAATTTTAGATTTAAGAAATCTTACAGAAAAAAAAGAAAAGCAAATTTATTCCAAAATTGATGATAACAAACTGTTAAGATATTTTTGTGCTACAATACAAAAAAGAATTTCCGATCTAATTATGGAGTATGAAGGTTTTCCGAATGAAAGATCTCCTGAAATCATAACTTTCTACAAAAGTTATTTCAAAATTCAAAATAAACCTTCAATATCAATTTTTGCCGAAAGTGTAGATGTACCAATAATCGTAATTGCAGGAAAAGGTGATCCATTATGTGCAAGTATTCTTGATTTGCGGAATAATAATAAGTGCAAAATCATTTCTGTAACAGATACATTTGTTAATATTTCAGATTCAGGAATTGCTTTTATCAAAACTAAATTTGGTGAAATCAAGTATTCTGTTAAAATTCCAATTTTCGAAAATTCAAAGAAACCTATTTACTCAGATTTTGTAATTAACACAGATTTTCACGAGATTAATTACCCGTAATTCTCATGCAAGTAATATTTTCTATATTCATCATAAAATGCTATAAAATATGAAGTTATATTTATCAATTGTTAGTAAACAAAATTACTTACTACTGTATAATAAAATGAATATATTAAAATAAAATCATTGACAGTATATTTAGAGATTACACATAATTAGAGTTAATCGCCTATAATATAAAGAAATAGCCATGTATAATTAGAAGCAATGAAAATTTATTGTGATTTTAAACATATTATACTTGACCTTATCACGGTAATATTAGACAGTAGTTCTATGAATGAAATTAAATATTTTTTACATCCTTCTACTGTTGCTCAAAAACAGTACGAAGCTTTACGGGCATATTTTGTTGAAAAGTTATCTGCCACAGAAGTTTCCTCAGAATTTGGATATACATTTAGGGCATTTACTTCACTTGTTGCCGACTTTAGAAGAAAACAAAATGAACAATCCGAAGATCAATTTTTCAAAATAAATAAAATTGGAAGAAAGATCAGGGAAAATAAAAATATTTTAATTGAGATGATTGTTGAACTAAGAAAGAAAAATTATTCTGTTCCCGATATAAAAGTAATACTGGATAGTAAAAATCAACAAGTATCAGAAAAAGATGTTTATCTGATATTGAAACAAGAGGGATTTTCACGTTTGCCAAGGCGAACCCAAAAAGAGAAGCTTGAAAAAGTTGAAAGCAAAATCAAAGCGGATATTTCAAGAGCTTTAGTCTTTACGAATGAGCATTATTCCAGCAATTCGGCAGGATTACTATCGCTTCTTCCATATATAAAACAATATGGAATTGATAAAATCATAAGAGAATCAAGCTATCCTTCAACAGAGGTAACAAACAGATTTTCTTCAATTATGTCCTTTCTTGCCCTTAAATTGTCGAATGTTCGAAGATATACCAAAGATGATCTGTGGTGTATGGATAGGGGTTTGGGATTATTTGCCGGCTTAAATGTATTGCCAAAAGCGGCTTGGTTTACCTCATATTCTCATAGGGTTACTAGAGAAATGAATGTCTCCTTTTTAAAAAAGATGCATAAAGTGTGGGTAGAAAATGGATTTCTTGGTGATACCTCAAATTTAGATTTCACGACAGTTCCATATTGGGGTGATGATACTCATTTGGAAAATAATTGGTCTGGTAAAAGACATCATGCTTTATCAAGTATGTTGGCAGTTTTAGCACAAGACCCTGATACCGGGATAATTGATTATGGTGATACAAATATAATGCATAAAAATCAGAATGCTGTTATCCTGGAATATCTTGATTTTTACAAGAGTGGTGAACCCAAAGGTAATACTCTCAAATATCTTGTTTTTGATAGTAAATTCACCAACTATGAGAATCTGTCAAAATTGGAAAATGAAGGTATTAAATTCATCACCATAAGAAGGAGAGGTAAAAATATAGTCGATAATTTAGCTAAACTTCCGAAGAAAGATTGGAAAACAATACGCATAGATTGTGCAGGTCACAAAAAAAGGACATTAAAAATTCATGAAAGCAAAGTTTTACTTAAGAAATATGGTAAGGAGATTAGGCAAGTTGCTATAACAGGAAATGGTAAAATCAAACCGGCGTTAATAATTACAAATGATTTTGAGATAAACACAAGAGCAATAGTAAGAAAATATGCCAGAAGATGGCTTGTTGAAAAGGAAATATCAAAGCAAATAGAATTTTTTCATTTGAATAAAGTATCTTCTTCAATGGTCATAAAAGTTGATTTTGATTTAACAATGAGCATTACTGCTCATAATTTGTATAGATTGCTATAGATGTTCGCAGATGAATTGATACTCTTTAATCATAATTATCTTGAATCCAATTTTAAAT
>JAIORE010000157.1 GCA_021108315.1 Candidatus Cloacimonadota bacterium | reverse complement strand
ATCCTAAAATTTGATTTGATTTTTTCATTTTTATTTCCTCCTTGATTTGTTAATTTTTTACAATCACTTTTATCACTTTTTGTGGCTAATGTCTGGGTGTGCGGAGCTCTTTCACATTTTCTCTCAATTTAAGCTCTGACACCTGTGTTACACGATAAATTAAATACTTAATCAATAAATCAACATATCGATTATGATTTAATTACTTTTCTTAAAGTAATTACAAACGCAGTTCCAACAGAATGTGTAAAATCTACAGCGATGGATCCACCAAATCTCTCGATTGTATTTTTTACTATATACAAACCAATTCCCGTATTACCTGATTTGCCGTAATGAAAACCTTCATCAAATATTCTATCTATGATCTCATCTTGAATACCTGATCCATTATCCATAAATGTAATTTTACAAATATTTCTTTCCGATGTGATTATAATGTTAACTAAAGAAGAAGCTCCGTGTTTTATTGAATTTGAAATAAGGTTTGTGAATACAGAATTTAAAGCTTCATCTGCATATACTTTGCACTTCCCTTTGATGTTAAATTTTATTTTCGAGAACTCAGGAACTATTTCATTCAATATATCAATTATTTCCATTTCGTTTAGATTACCGCTAGAATTAATAAAGGATTCAAATTCTTTATACTTCTTAATTGTTTTCAAACTGGAAGTTACTCTTTGTGCAATTTCATTTATCATTTCTAAATTACCATTATGTCTAAATATCCTTACAGCACTATTTATAACCACAAAATCATTTGCCAAATCGTGCCGAATTATCTTATTAAGCATTTGCAAACGATTTCTCCCAATCTTGATTTCATTTTCTGCTTTTCTACGGTCAGTAATATCTAACTTATATTTAATTATCTTTTCTAATTTCTTACGTTTAAATATCGGGAAACAATGAATTTCAAAATGTCTTTCAACATTATTTTTATCAAATTGTGATTGTTCTGTAATTATTGACTTTCCTGTTTTCTTCATCTCTTCAATCGAACAAATTTTATCATATTTATTACAAGGTAAATCAAAATTGTATATTAATTCGTAGCATTTCTTTTTCTTCTTCTTCTTTGCAGAGGATTCAATATCAGAATTATCAAGTTCTATAGAGTAATCTTCAACATTGATTACATAGAAAGGATGTTGCAATGAGTTAATAACAGATTTAAGAAATTCACTACTTTTTCTGTTTGTTCTGTATAATCTAAAAAGTATTAATGCAACAATGATTATCAGTATTTTAATAATTATTAAGAATATTTTTGTTTTGGCATGATTTTGAAGTTCTAAAATTTTAATTTGTTCTGATTTTTTTAACAACTCAATCTTTTTCTCTCTTTTTTCTGTTTCATAAGTAATCTGAATTTCTGCTATCTCTTTTCTGCTGAAAATGAAAATACTATCTTTTAAAGTAGTATATTTTTTATAAAAATCATACGCATTTTTATAATTTTCGGTAGCAAGATAATATTTTGAAAGTGTATTATAAGAATCTAAAAGCAGATCCTTTGCGTCTATATCATTAGCGATTGTTAAACTGCGTTGTGCTAAATCTAAACTCTTTGTATAGTTTTTCATTTTCAAAAATAATACAGCAAAATTATTTAGATTAGTAGCAATTGAATATTTATCATTCAGTTGCTCATTAATTACCAGAGACTTGTTATAGTAAGATAGTGCTTCCTCATAATTATTCAAATTGAAATATGCTGTTCCTATATTGTTAAAAGATCCTGAAATGTCATGTTTATTTTTAAGTTTAAGGTCAATTTCAAGAGCTTTTTTATAATATTCCAAAGCTGTAGAATGATCTTTTTTCTTATCATAAACAACACCAAGATTGTTATATGATGCAGACATTCCGTAATCATCCTCCAATTGCTGATTGATTGTTAATGTTTTGTTGAAATTTTTTATTGCAAGATCAT
The DNA here is from genome assembly GCA_021108315.1 of Candidatus Cloacimonadota bacterium. Lineage (GTDB taxonomy): Bacteria > Cloacimonadota > Cloacimonadia > Cloacimonadales > TCS61 > JAIORE01. Next base: position 908 of record JAIORE010000157.1, on the reverse strand, counting down.
AGTCTTCTTGAATTAAATAAATATTGCCAACACCATTTAAGGCATTAGAAATTCCATAATGATCATTTAAATCTTCGTATTTCTCTAAAGCTAGGTAAAATGCTTCTAAAGCTTTTCCGTAATTCGTTAGCAAAATATAAATATTCCCAGTATTATAAGATGATGAAGCGATTATTTTTATATTGGAATCTTCAACTGCTATAGATTTTGCATAATTATAATTCTCCAGAGCTTTTTCAAATGTATCTAACCTGTCATACTTTAAGCCAATATTGTAGTAAGTCTGTGCAATATCTCCTTTATCACCAAACTCAATATAGATTTTCAAAGATGAATCCAAATTCTCGAAAGATTCTTCATATTCTTCCAGTCGATAATTCACCAATCCCAGATTAGATAGTATATCAGCTTTGGCAGTTTGATCTTCATTAATATCTTCTTCCTTTAGAGCTGCAGAAAGTTGTTGTTTTGATTTTTTATAATTTCCTGTTTCGTAGTAGATATAACCTAAATTTCCTCTTGTTTTTGCTTTATGTTTTCCAGTATTAGCGGCAATATCTATTGCTCTTATACATAATTTTAGAGCTTCTGCTGAATCTGTATGAACATATTCACGTGAGAGAGCTATTAAAATTTCAATTTTTTGCAAATCTTTTGCTTCGGCTAATTTTGTTTGAAGGCTATCAATTTTTGTATTGTCTGAAAACAACAATAAAGAAGTTAATAGCATTGTAAAAATTAACATTTTTTTCATTAAAACACCTCATAAGCCTAATAGAATTTATTAAACATTTTTTTGATTCTCTTCACAAATATATTTTATAGAGTTTAAAGTCAACAATGATTTATCGTGTAACGTTCGGCGTGCCACGTCATCTCGCCATGAGCATTTGATTTCGGTATTTCCG
>JAIORE010000456.1 GCA_021108315.1 Candidatus Cloacimonadota bacterium | reverse complement strand
GCTCCACAGCCAAGCGAGAAGAAAAGCAAGGAGAGCGTGGTAGCTGCCAACCATTATGCCTGTTTTTGAATACGAAAACTTTATGTATAATTTTATAAAAAGGAGTTATAAATTGAATCCAGATTTAATTTTGTTAAATAATTTATTTAATGGAAAATATATTAAAAATAAAGTCGGTGGAGAAATCATTAATTTATACCAATCTGACAATGGTAATTATTATATTTATGCAAATCCCTATGGTAATATTGATAAAAAAAGGGATAATAGAATAAAGCACATATTATTTATCAGGTCTGTTGGTAATAAAGTTGTAAAAGTTATTGCTAAAGTAGAAGTTGAATGCCAAATTTGCTGTAATGCAAAATTTCAATCGAAAAAAGAAGATAGAAATAAAAATATAGAATATTATTCAAAAAAAAAGCAAGAACAAATAAACTATATAGATAATAACAAAATTACTTATGGAGGGGTTAAACTCTATAACTTAGGTTCTTGGTCTGAGTATTTTGTAACATTTAAAGCCAAAACTATTTATAAAGCGTCTACAGACATCTATTTAGCTTTAGATGAAAATCAACATATTATGTATAATACTACTATTCTCCATAATGTAAAAAAAATAAATAATCAATCTCAAAAAAAATATATAGATTCAACCGATGAAAATTATAAATCTCTTATTAAAATTATTAAAAACAAGGATTTTTGGGAAGATAAACCTGTTGGACTGGTTTCTTTACAGAAAAAAAGTGAAAACAATGAAAGTTTTCTATCAATTATAAAAAAAGAAAATGATGAATTAGTAAATTCAAATTTGTTGGCATATTTCCTAGAAAATGACCATAAATTTTGGTCTATTTTCGTTGAAGAGGTTTTAAAAATAAAAGATAGTAAGATAATTAATGGTTTTCCAAAAATTACTCGTGAATCTTTCAATAATATTGATCTGTTTATAGAAGTTGAAAAATCTGTAATAGTAATAGAGAATAAAATAAAATCAAGAATAAACGGGTTAAAACGTAAGGGTTATTCTCAGTTAGAGAAATATGTAATTGAAGTTGAAAAAAAATTTAAAGGGTCCAAATACTTTTTATTAAGACCAAATTACAATAATGAGAACTATAAAAAATTCGATAAAAACAATGATTATAAAGAAATAAAATATTCTGCTATCTACGATATTGTTAAAAATTGGGAATCAAATTTTCATTTTGAAGAATTCAAACGAGTTTTAAAAAAACATTCCTCAGAATATGATAATGAGATGTTCGAAGTAATGAATGAAAGATTTATTCAACAGATTAACAATAAACTTAAACAAATGACTTCCAATAAAAATAAATGAAAAATGTATGAGAAGATAAAATATTTTGATAATCATTAAATATCTAAAAAACAGACATAACATCTGCTTCTTTGTTCCGTTCGGTTTTTGTTTTCGGCTGATTCTACTCGAATCAACCTTAATCTGATGATTACTCAGAAAACCGGATTTCACATAGCAGGCAGTAAGCATTATGCCCATTTATAATAATTATTAAGGAGAACGAAGTGAAATTGTAAAAAAAAATACTAATAATGATATTTTTAGTTGTATCGATTGTATGTTTTTCTATTGATCAATACACGGAAAGAGATTCAATGGATCAGCTTAAATCTTATGTTTTTAAGGTAAACTTAGATAATAAATATTCTCTTGATAACAACTTAAAAAGTGATGATGCAAAATATTCTGCTAAGGATTTCTCATCAAATATTGCATTTGATTTTCAGAGAAAGGTATTTTATGAGAAAAATAAATCAAAGTTAAATATAAAATTTGGATATCTATATGGAGTAAAATCTATTTCAGATAACATTTATGTATATTTTGATAGAAGAGATGATAGTTTTTACGAGCTCAAAGATAATATTGATTTACATCTCTATGAGATAAAACTAAAGTATGAGAAACTAAAATTTAGTGATTCAATCAATAAATTTTTTTACGTAGGATTTTTTGTATACTTTAGAGATGGACAAAATAGATTTCGTAAAGAAATGTTTAAGTCTCTTGATGTGAATTTGAAACTAAAAAATGGATCATTAATTTGGGGAAGTGGATTTGGACGAATTAGTAATAATTATGAATTATATTGGAATAGCAAATTTGAGAAGATTATTAATGATAAATATAATTCAGAATTAATTTTAGGGATAAAAACTGATTTCAAATCAATTAAAATTGAAGATAAAAATTACTTCAACAGTGAGTATCTTTGGAAAAATAAATTATACAAAAAATTCTCGTTAGGCTTAAGAGGAAATTACGAAAAGTATTTTCAATTTAATTCACATAGGCAATCTCGAATTAAACTTGAAGTGATTGCTGGTTTATCCTTATGTGAGGACTGGAAAGATCGAATAGGCTTTGATTTACAGTCAATACTAAATTATGAAATATTAAAAAAACTATTTGGGAAAACAGTAAGTTATAACTTACAGGCAGTTTATGAGAGTATTAGATTCAAAGAAGAAATACCCCAAAGAATTATTATTATGCAGAATATCAATGTATCTTTTGATATCTCAAAACATTTTTCAATCGTACCAGCTGTTGGTTTCCAAGCAAATTGGTTTAAAGATAGTAACTCAGGAATATTTTATATATCAACTTACGATGATTTTTCTTATAGCAGTAATAGCTCATCACTGTTTATAAGTGAATTTTCATTAAAGATATTGTACAATTTGAAGTGATTGGCATAACATAAGTGCCCACAAGCAAGCAAGAAGAGAAGCGAGAAGAGTCGTGGCGCACTCGCTCATTAGCCAACATGTCGCTCCACTCCATGTTGGCTAACGTTCGGCGTGCCACTAA
>JAIORE010000211.1 GCA_021108315.1 Candidatus Cloacimonadota bacterium | reverse complement strand
CTATTGAGGAATTGCCATTAGAACATTGTTGAAATAACTTTTTTGTATTGCACCCAATGCTGCCCATATCGAATAAATTTAATATAATCATCTGAAAGTGGTTGAATATTCCTTTCGTTCAAATCTTTTTTATAATCTTTTAAAAGAAATTGTATCCATTCACCTTTATTGCTTGAACTCACAGAATAAGGAGGATTACCAATAACGCACATTACAGGAGTATCACGTTTTATGTAGTTTGCTTCATTTGCTTCTGTGCTTAGCCAGCTTGCAAACAAAGTTCCGGTATCAGGATGGTGTTCTTCTAAAGAGTTTGTGAGGAAAATATTCAATCGTTTATTGCTGCTTGGTTTGTAACCGGTTTCCTGCAACAGCAATTCAACTTTTAAGTGAGCCATCGCATAAGAAGCCATCAATATTTCAAACCCATTCAAGCGTGGGATAAGATGTTCTTCTACATATTTGCTCCAAATTCCCTGTTGTCCTTCAAAGCTTTTGTGTATTTGTTTTACTACTTCTGCCAAAAATGTTCCTGTTCCAGTTGCAGGATCAAGAATTTGAACTCTATGTACTTCCTTTTTATAACGTCGGAAACCAGATTTTGAACGTTTATCAGAGATATCAGATTCCAATTCTATTGTTGTTTTGGAAGTGTCTGCTAACCCTTTTTTCAAACCAAATTCTTTTTTCAGAATATCATCTACTGCTCGTACTATGAAATTTACAATAGGTTCCGGAGTGTACCAAACACCTCTACTTTTACGTAATTTGGGATCGTATTCTGCCAGAAAAGTTTCATAAAAATGGATAAACGGGTCTGTCTGTTGAGTAGATTTCCCAAAATTCTTCATCAGTTCTTTTACATTTGTGGAACGGAAAATATCTGCCAGATCATCAACTATCCAAACTAATCTATCATCAAGATCGAAGCCGGCAATATACTGAAACAAGTTTCTGAGAAAAGGATTTGACTTCGGTATCAGTGAAGCTGCTTCTTGCCTACTGAAATCTACCAAAGTAGGATCGTGCAATCTGGCAGCAAACATACCGTAAGCAATAGTTTGTGCATAAATATCTGCAAATTCATTAGCTGTAATATCGTGGATAAGAATTCTTCGGAAAGCATCCATTTGTCCTTTTAGGGTAGAGTTTTCATTGTTCTTCTCATCTGTAATTATTGTATTTTTTATAACCTGGGAAAGCAATTTTGCCTTTCCTGCCATCATTTTAGAAAGTTTAGATGAAGAGCGAATTGTTTGTCCACGATAAGAACAAAAGTCCTTCAACATATCAATCAACAAGCCAAAGTTATTTACGATTGATCTGATTTTATTATCTTCGATTTCAGCAATTTTGATTTCAGCAACTTTTTCACCGTTTAAAAAGCGTTGGAAAACTAAATAGTCTGTTATAATCAAGTTATTCAAAGATTTTTTGTATCTGCTGAATTGCTCTTTGTATTCCTTACTTTTCAGGTTTTTGCCAATATCTTTTGCCTCAATATAACCTAATGGAATTTTCCCTTTTGTAATTATGAAATCCGGTGCACCACATGCTACTCGTTTTGGTTCATTAATCACATTAACATTTTCGATAGTTGATATAAGTTTTTGTAAATCTGCACGATAAGTGTGTTCAGTCGCAATTCGGGTTTTGAAATTATTGTCTATTGCTTTTAGATACTCTTGTATAACATTCTTCATTTGTTTTATTCCATTATTACTATTGTTTCTAATCAATTTCCTTACTAACTTATGTCAACAACTTCTTATTGATTATGAAAAACTATCTTTTCAGTATTCCTGTTTTAAATCATTGACACTAGGTTAACTTAAAAGTTTTTGGGTGTAGAAATAGATAGTGAAAAAGAGGATAAATAATGTTAAAGATAGGAGAATTTAATAAACTCAGGATTGTGAAAAAAGTTAATTTCGGATTGTTTCTGGATGGTTTTGATCAGGGTGAAATTCTTTTGCCAAAGGCATATTGTCCCAAGGAATTTGAAATCGGTGATGAAATTGAGGTTTTTATTTATACAGATTCAGAAGACAGGTTGATTGCAACTTCATTAAAGCCAAAAGCAATTGTTGGTGAATTTGCCTTACTCAAAATGATTTCACGAAATAATTTTGGAGTCTTTTTTGATTGGGGTTTGCCTAAAGATCTCTTTGTTCCTATCAAAGAGCAACGAAATGATATGGAGGTTGGGCGTTCATATATTCTATTTATTTATGTGGATTTGGTTACAGATCGAGTAGTAGGATCTGCAAAAATAGATAGATTCCTGAGCAAAAAAACTTATAGTTTCAGAAAAGGTGAAAAAGTTGATTTGATGATATTTAAAAAAACTGACTTGGGATATAAAGCAATAATTAACGGTAGATTTTCAGGAGTTCTATATGATAGTAATATCTTTCAGCAGATCAAAGTTGGACAGAGACTTATAGGTTACATTAAAAAGCTCCGAGAAGATGGAAAAATAGATCTATCTCTCCAAGAAACAGGATTTCGGATGATTGATGATCTTGCCGGAATAATTCTGGAAAAGCTCAAAGAATCAGATGGATTTTTAAATCTAAATGATAAAAGTTCTCCAGAAATTATTTCTGAAATGTTTGGAGTCAGTAAAAAGGCTTTTAAAAAAGCTCTCGGTGTTTTGTATAAAGATAGAGCCATCACTATTGAAAAAACTGGAATCAGAAGTGTTATTAAATAAAATCAATTAACAGCTTTTCGGGTCTCAAAATCATATACATTTACTTTGATTAGAGTACCATTTTCACATAAACTTCTATCATCGTTTTTGTAGTTTCCGAGACTGTTCAACTGCACTCTCACTATTAATCATTCTTTATAGTTTTTCTT
>JAIORE010000117.1 GCA_021108315.1 Candidatus Cloacimonadota bacterium | reverse complement strand
ATTTAAAATTGGATTCAAGATAATTATGATTAAAGAGTATCAATTCATCTGCGAACATCTATAGTTGATGGATGGTTGTTTAGATTTGGTTCATATGAAAATGTTATTATGAGTATATCCCAAGCATACTTGATTGTAAAATGACAAACAGGATTGTTTGTCTTACAGCTTCAGCATCTTTGCAAGATATTATTATATTTTAAAAACTCTTCCCTTCTGTCATATTATTGAAAAATCTCTGAGTTGGATATGCAAGATCAATATCTTTATGTTTACTAAATTCAATTAATATATTTTCCCATATTTTCTGTGTTGTTCCACGTCTTTTTCGAGCAGGACATAAATAGCGAATCGAAAGCTGTACTCCGCTTTCTTTTACATCTGTATAGACAATTGGTGTAAGATTTCTATAATAAATCATAAATTTTTTTGCAGCTTGAGCTATCTCTTTTTCCACATTTTTAGTCACATCCAGTGATTCCTGTTCAGCGATTTTACTCAATATTTTCTTTGCTTTCTGCCAGTTACTTTCAAAAGTTATTAATACATGTATTTCATTCCAAATATAGCTAAATCCTTTATCATAGTTAACCAATTCTTGAATAAATATTTTGTTATTGGGGATATGAATAATCCGTCCTGTACTTTGATCGGAACTAACCCAATTACCAATTTCTAAAATCGAAAATTGAAAAATGCTCAAATCTATTACATCACCTTTTACTTCTCCAATTTCAATACGATGTCCAACATCAAATGGTCTTTTGGATATAATAAAAATCCAGCCAGCAAGAGATGCAATTATATCCTTTAGTGCAATTGCAATACCAGCTGAAAGCAGTCCAAAAAAAGTTGCAATTGATTGTATTCCATCAGTCCAAATTCTTCCAATAAGTAATATTCCTACAATAACCAAAATATATGAAGTACTTTTTTTCCATTGATATCTGGACTTCACATCTGAAACTTTGTTGGTAATAATTTTATTGATTATTTTATCTGTTAACCAGATTATTAGACCAATTATCATTGATAAAATTACTTTTTGAGTAATTTGTGACCTTAGAAAAGGTAGTAATTTTACAAATATTTCTTCCATTTAATAATCCTTAAATATAATTTTAAAATTATTTTTTAAACCTTGCGAAGTCTGTAAACAAAAAAATATAAGAAGTTATGATTTTTTTATATTTAAACAGATATAGAAATTCGATTTTAAGTTGACATCATTCCCGTATATTATTTTTTTGAGCATTCTTTCAATCACTCATGTGTAAGTGATGGGGCGAAGCTGTGCTTAGAGAAAAAGCTTTTCAATTTAAAATTAGAAATTAAAAATGTAAAATTATTTAAAACTTCATAATTCAATGAACAATAATTGAGATGAAAAAAGAAAATATTTCGACTGAAATTGATTTCAAGAAAATTAGCAAAGAATTTTTAGATAATATCCCTGAAGCTGAATTTGCCTATATTTTTGGATCTGCTCAAGATGGTTATGTAAACAATAATTCAGATATTGATATTGCATTTTATTTTTCAAAAAATATTAAAGTATCCGAGAATTTAATATTAAAAATCATTAAAAACTTCGAAAAAATATATCTTAATTTTACCTTAGATATCTGTATTTTAAATACTGCTTCACTGATTTTACAATTTGAAGTTCTTAATGGAAGAAGACTTTTTGTGCGAGATCACTTTCGAGACAAATTTGCAGATTTTTTTCCCTCACAGCTCGTGAATACGAAGATGAAATTTATCGTAGAAAACTTCAATTGAAATATAGAGGATATTAATGAAATACAAAGGTGTAATTGAAAACAAACTTCGCTTAATAGAATCAAAAGTTGAAGAAATTAGATCGTGGAATATTACTTCTATAAATGATATTAAAAAGAGTTCTCTAATTAGAAATGCTGTAGAACGTGCCTTACAAGTAGCAATTGAAATTATGATAGATATTGCCGAAAGAATCTTAGCTTTAGAAAATTGTAAACCAGCTATTAGTTCAGCAAAAGCTATTTCTAAAATGGAAGATTTATCAATAATAAAAGATTCCGATAAATATATTGATATGGTTAGATATCGTAATTTCATTGTTCGTCGTTATGAATATGTTGATATAAATATTCTCTTTACTATTGTTAATAAAAAACTATCTTTGTTTGAATCTTTTGTTGATGAAATACGAAAAGTAAATACGATATAGTAAAAAGTGATTCAGGGAAATTCTATTTTTTTAGTTACATACAGATTTTATGGGAAACCATGATATTATTAATTCATATCTAAATATTCAAAAAAGTAAATTGAAAATTGAAAATCATGAAGTACATTCAAAAAGCATTTTCACAGTAACTGATAAAAGAAAAAAAATCGCTTGATATGATATAATAGAGAGATTTGACATCATTCACTTTTGATGAGATTGAAATAAAAAAGATATTTACAAAGACATAAATTATATTAAGATGTATTTTTGCGATTGAAAAAAAGTAGATTAAACAGAAAAAAATAAAAAAATTACAAAGTACAAAGTACAAATGCTTGAATTAGATATATTAAAAGATGTTATAACTAAACTTCAAAACATTCAAATCGAATATATGCTTACCGGTTCCATGGCTATGAATTATTATGCTGAACCTCGAATGACACGTGATTTGGATATTATTATAAAGATCAATATCAATGATATAAAAAAGATTGTCAGTGTTTTCCAAAATGAATATTACATCTCTGAAGAAGCAATTCATGAATCTGTTAAACATAATTCTTCTTTTAATATAATTCACTAACATTTCTCACTTCAAATTTAATTCTTCAAACTCACCCTCAGTCCCTCTCTTTATCTAAAGCGAGGGATGACTTCAGCTTTTCTTCTTCT
>JAIORE010000170.1 GCA_021108315.1 Candidatus Cloacimonadota bacterium | reverse complement strand
GAGAGTTTTCTTTTAAATACAAAACAGTTAGCCTGATTTTCGATTAAATTTTACGTTAATTCCACGAGATTAAAAAAAACAGAAAATGTTTGACCGAGCTGGGTATTTTTTTTCTCTTTTTGAAACCAGAATTTTGAAACATTTTATTTTCCTGTTACTTTGATAGAAATTATGAAAATTGCTTTTCGTTTTCATTCTTGTTTTTTATTTTTTTTCCGAAACCAACAATTTAACATTTGAGAGAATTTTGAAACTTTCGCTGAAGCTGGCTGATTAAGCGTTTTTATTATATTTACTTCGCCATTTCTTTTAATTTTACGTAGCAATTTTGAACGAAATAATTCATCTTTTATGTTTTTGCTTTCTTCGTTAGAATTAGAAATTAATTAATAAAGACAGAATTTAAAACCTACATTTCTCCCGCAATTTTCTTTGAATCTCTATGTTAATTACTTTTAGAAAAACAACTTAACAAAATTTGGAACCGAAATAATTTCTTTTAGTAATTCCTGATTTTTTACTTTTGCTTTTCCTCGTTAGAGTTAGATTTTACAAAAAACAGGAATTAAGAAATTTGGAATTTTTTTTATTTTCGTTTATTCTTTTTTATTCAATTTCCTCTCCATTTTCTTCGGACCTATATCTTTTATTTTGAGAATTAATTTGAGTTACAAAATTGTTAATTATTTCGCATTTTGTTTTTGAAATCGTCATTTGAAACATTTAAAAGCTTTAGGACATTTTTTAGAAAAACATCGACTATAAAAGAATTTATTCAAGTTTACTTTTTCCGATTATGTTAATTTAGTTCAGAAATCCTGGGAGAATTTATTTATCTTTTGTTTTTGTTTTGTTTTTCTTTCTTTGTTAGATTTAGATTTTATAAAAAAGTAGAAAAGCAGGAATTAAAAATTTGGATTTTCTCGCATTTTTTGACTTTTCTCGTTTATTTTACGGCAAAACAAAATTACCCAAGTTGAGAGATTATTTCTGATAATTATTGCTTTTTTGCTTTTAGATTTTTTCTCTTTTTCTCCCAAATACATCTTTCATTTTTAGAATTAAATTGATTTACTAAAAGATAAATTATTTCGTATTTCAAAATTGATTTTCAGTTTTATTTTGTTGGTACTCTTTTTCTTTTTTTCTTACGATAGAAAAACCCGAATGCACGTAATGGTCAGAGTGTGCTGTGCTCTTTCATATTTTCTCTCATTTAGAGCACTGACACTTTTGTTACGTGCATTTAATTATTCACAAACAAAGCAATTACGACCAACGTTGCGATTGAAAACAGCGTCAAGTTTAACTAATTCAGAACCCTCGAATAATTCAATCACCAAAAAAGAAACTCCCCAAAATTTAAGCAAGATTAAATTGAGTTTCGCTTTAAAAATGTTCGTTTAGTTTAAAAACGACAGTCGTTTCTTTTTAAAAAACCGAGAGTTTTCTTTTAAATACAAAACAGTTAGCCTGATTTTCGATTAAATTTTACGTTAATTCCACGAGATTAAAAAAAACAGAAAAAGTTTGAGAGAGCTGGGTAATTTTTCCTTTTTTTGAAACCAGAATTTTGAAACATTTTATTTTCCTGTTACGTTGATAGAAATTATGAAAATTGCTTTTTTCTTTCATTTTTCGTTTTTTTTAAATTTACTTTTTTAGCAAAACCAACAATTTAGTTTTTGAAAATGCTACGATGCATTTTAGATTAAACCTTTTGTTAATGCTGTTATTTTCGTTTTACTTCGTCATTTATTTTATTTATGTAAACATTTCTGAACAAAATATTTCATCTTTTTTATGTTTTTTTTCTTAGTTAGAGTTAGAAATTAATTTTATAAAAAAAGAATTATGAAACCTAAATTTCTCTCTCAATTTTCTTTGAATTTCTATGTTAATTATTTTTAGAAAAACAACTTAACAAAAATTTGGAATCGAAATAATTTTTTTTAGTAACTCCTGATTTTTTGTTTTGCTTTTCTTCGTTAGATTTAGATTTAAAAAAACAGGAATTTAAAAATTAGTTTGAGCTACAAAATTGTAAATTATTTTGTTTTGAAACCTCCATTTGAAAAATTAAAAAGCATAAAGAACATTTTTAGAAAAACACCGACTATAAAAGAATTCATTCGAGTTTGCTTTTTAGATTATGTTAATTTAGTTATGAAATTGGAGCAGAAATTATTTACCTTCTGGTTTTGTTTTATTTCTTAATTTATTTGATTTAGATTTGAAAAAAAGCAGGAATTAAAACTTGGATTCTCGTGCATTTTTTCTTTTTCTCGTTGATATTACGGCAAAACAAAATTACCTATTTTGACTGATTATTCTTGCTTTTTTGTTTTAGATTTTTTTCTTTTTCTCCCAATTTAATCTTTCATTTTTAGAATTAAGTTGATTTACCAAAAGATGAATTATTTCGCATCTAAAAATTCGATTTTTCAGTTTGTATTATTTGGCGTTTCTCTTTTTCTTTTTTCTTACGATAGAAAAACCCGAATGCACGTAATGGATTGCAGCTGCCACGTTCTTTCACTTTCTCTTCTTGCTTGGCTGTGGAGCTGTTTGTTACCTGCATTTCTATTTAATATTTCCAATCTAAATACCTAAACGGAAGTCTGTTCAATTCGTCTTTATAGAATTTCCATTTCGGCATAAACTCATTCATAAATTTTACAAACCGCTCATTATGAGATCGTTCTAACAGATGAACCAATTCGTGAACAATTATATATTCAAGACACTCGATAGGTTTCTTTGCAAGTTCCAGATTTAGAATTATTGTTTTTGTATGATTATTACAAGAACCCCATTTTGTTCTCATTTTCCTGATTTTAAATTCGTTGGATTTTACTCCGATTTTCTTTTCCCATTTTTTTATTAACTTAGG
>JAIORE010000107.1 GCA_021108315.1 Candidatus Cloacimonadota bacterium | reverse complement strand
TTCTGTTTTTTTTGTAAATTTGGTTAAAATGATAATTTTTTGAGTAAAATTTCAAAAAAATTATAAATTTTGACTTACAAAAACATATTTTTGCTGTATTGAACTGAAAAATATGTTTTGAAAAATTGTATTAATCAACAGGGTCATATATCTTTTAGCTTTTGATTTTAATATCGTTTCTTCATCTTTAAATAACGAGCATAATTTTGTGTCTGGTAGAGATTATTTAAATAAAATTATACAAATTCCTTTAAAAACTCCTTATGCTCAACAGGAAGATATTGCAAAAGTATTGCTAAAAGGAATTGATGATGTATTTTCATTAGATATAAATAGATTTGAATGGAAAAAAGCACACGAATTAAGTTTATATCAACTTGGATGGATAAATTTGTTCAATACTTTGCGGTCAGTAAAAAGGTTTCTTAATCTACTTCAATTTGAATATTCAAAAGTAAAGAATAGAGTTAACAGAGCTGATTTTTTGGTAATTACATCATTCAAATTATTCTATCCGAAAGAGTATGATGCAATTTATCAATATAAAGAACTATTAACTGGAACTCGCAAGAAATTTACTGCAATAGTTACAGATATGAAAAAGGCTGACAAAACTACGATGGAAAAACTATTCAGTCAATTTAATGAAGATTTTTCAAACAATTGTATTAAACTATTATATGAGTTATTCCCATATATAAAATTTGTCTTTGAAAATGTTCATTGGAGTGATCAAGAAATAGCACTAACACGTAAAGAGGGTAGAATTTGTTCAATTGAAAATTTCGATTCATATTATTCTTTGCAATTACCTGATAATTACATTTCTTTTATAGAAATGCAAAATATCATTATGACAATTAGTGAACAACAAGATTTCGAGAGAACTCTAATATCTTTAAATGAAAAAGATTCTTTATGGAGTTTTCTTTACCGTTTCAGAGATTACCGTGAAGAAATAAAACCCCATTCTATACCAATTATTATAAATTCATTTCTAAATATATCCGATCAACTAAAAATAACTTCAAAGGGAATTAATACATTCCCGATTTTTTCAAGCCATTTGATAATTTATATTATTTTCGATTTACTTAAAACAATAATAAATGAATCAGATAGATTTGAAGTTATCAAAAAATCAATAATCGGATCAGAAAATAACCTATCAACTGTCGTGAGTATCGTTAATGAACTTGAAGGAAATTATAATCATAGACGTTCTGAAGATGATCCAAATTCTGTTTTTCATAGTAAATCAAATATTGATAAATTAATCACAATTGCTAAAAATAAGATTCGAGATTTTTCCCAAAAAGACAAATTAAAATCAGCAAGAGATTTAGAGTTAATTTTATTATGTTATAAAGATTGGGAAAAAGATATAATAATTTATAATAGTTCTTTTGAAAAACTGACTAATAAAAATGATGATCTAATAGATTTGTTACAACATTTTGTATTCAATACAGATCATTATTCAGGTGATATTTTTACAAACAGAGAAGTATCTATAAACTTTAAATCTTTAAACAAATTAACTACTAAAGAAAACATTGATAAAATACAAAAAAGAATAGAACAAGTTATTCAAAATAAATCTTATAAAACAGATGAGAAGAGAAATCTATGTGAGTTATTTATTAAAGTTGCTAACGATAAAAACAACAATATAGAAGGAGTTAAAGTTAATTGAATTCAGCTAACACACAGCTCCACAGCCAAGCAAGAAGAAAAGCAAGAAGAGCGTGGCAGCTGCCAAACATTATACACCCTAATAAACATAGGAGAAGATTAGTAAAATGAAAAAAAAACAATTTATTATATTCATACTTTTTGTAATCTACTTAACAACTCTAATTGCTGATGATAAGGAATTTGGATATTGGTTCAAACAAAGTACGGAAAAAAGCAAGGAAAATTATTTTGAACCAGAAAACAAACAAATAACTATAAAAAGATGGAAACACGAAAAAGATAAAATGATCAGTGATTATAAAAAATATCTTAAAAGAGATATAAAAGGTGAGTTCAAACCACGACGAGAAATAGAAACAAGAAGCTCTATTGTTAGTTATTATTTTTATGACAAGACTGATCCAGAAATTAATAAGATTGTCGATTTTTATATTTTTGTTTATGAAAATGATATTGATAAATTTTTAAGGATCGCAGCTTTTAAAATATTAGTTAACATTGCATTTAAAGATAATCAAACAGCAATTGGCTACATCCATTCTCAGGCAAACAATCAAAATCTTGGTGAGATTAACCGTCTTAAGTTTTACATAGTTAAATTAGCATTAATTGAAGAAGTACAAAGTCTAGATTATCTGAGTGATTTAATCGATGAAGCACAATTAATAGAGACAACAGACATAGAATACTTTTCACCAATTGAACAAACAATTGTTAGTACACTTGTTAAGTTTTATATTCCAAAAAGATATCAAAAGGATTATTGTTATGAATCTTCTTTACCGATATTAAGAAAACTTATATTTTCTCGCTCAGTATCTGTTCAGAAATCAGCTTGCTTCCAATATTACTATCATACTAACAGAACAGAAATGAGAACAATATTTAATGAATACTGGACCAAAGTTCAAGATAAATCAACACCTCGAATAGAATTTATAAATGCTCTGTACGGCTTGCAAGCATTATATGGTTTAAGTAAAAGAAACATTGGAAAATATAAAATCGGATTTAAAGAAATTTCTTCTTATTTTATACAATTTGGTGGATTAACTTTAATTGATGATAAATGGATATATATCCCATCTGATAAAATAAAACGTTTAACCAAAGATGAGATAACTTATTTTCATCAGCGATTTAAGAGAATGAAATCACATTGATGTTGGGTGTATAACAAGCGTGTCAGCGGTTCAGTCGGTCGGTGGTTTTTGCCTGAACCTTACGGTTCAGGGT
>JAIORE010000335.1 GCA_021108315.1 Candidatus Cloacimonadota bacterium | reverse complement strand
CGGAAATACCGAAATCAAATGCTCATGGCGAGATGACGTGGCACGCCGAACGTTAGCCACAAAGAAAATTTTAGATAAGAAAAATAAATATCAAATATGTAATAAAAGAAAACAAAAAACAGGGGGAAGAAAAAATGAAAATTTCAGGAGTAATTTTAAAAAAACGATTATTATTTGTTTTAATTATTGTAAGCTTTTCAATGCTATTTTCTACAATAATTAATATTCCAGCAGATTACGGTGCAATTCAAACAGGTATTAATGCCGCAGTTAATGGGGATACTATTTTTGTTCAGCCTGGAACATATCTTGAAAACATTGATTTTTCTGGTAAAAACATCGTAATTTGTTCAAATTATCTTTTCTTACAGAATGTTGAAGATATTGAGAATACTATAATTGATGGAGGACAAAATGGCACAGTTGTAAAATTTGCTAATAATGAAGATTCAACAGCTTTAATAATGGGATTTTCAATAATAAATGGTCAAGCTGCAATGGGTGGTGGAATATACTGCAATTCTTCAACTCCAGTGATACAGTATAACATTATAAGAGATAATATTGCGAATTTCGGAGGAGGTATATTCTCAAATAATTCTGAGCCACAAATTATAAATAACACAATTGTAAATAATAGTGGCTATGGATTACGGAGTGTTAATTCAAATATAGATTTGCACAATTGTATTTTTTGGAATAATACTCCAGAACAGATTCAAGTTAATGATTTTGATGAAATAAATGCAATTTATAATGATATTGAAAGTGGATGGGAAGGCATTGGAAACATAGATTTGGATCCTTTATTTGAAAATACCGGAAATTCTGAATTCCAATTAGGGCAAAATTCTCCTTGTAAAAACACTGGTAATCCTCATTCAATTTGTGATTCTGACGGAACCAGAATTGATATGGGAGCTTTGTTTTGTACAAATAGTGATATTGAATTATTTGCTGATATATTAGTTGATGTAAATACTGGTTATTGCCCGATAGAAATCCAATTTTATGATTATTCTGAAGCTTTTAATACTGAAATTACAAGCTGGTTTTGGCAATTTGGTAATGAAAGCACTTCTACAGCAGTAAATCCTGTTCATACATATTCAAATCCCGGAGTTTATACTGTTTCGTTAATTGTTTCAGATGAAACTGGTAATGATGATTCAATAATCCTCGAAGATTTAATTTTAGTTTTTCCTGAAGAATATAACGGTGAAATTCTTCATATTTCGCTTGATGGTTCTGACTTAATTGGAAATGGTTCAGAAGAATATCCTTTTGCTACCATACAATATGCAATTGATTCAGCAGAGAACGGTAAAACCTTGATTGTATCTCCAGGAACATATTATGAAAATTTATCAATTTATTCTAAGGAAATTACCCTTGGTAGTTTATTTATTCTTTCAAATGATGTAACTTATATACAAAATACGATTATTGATGGTTCCCAAAATGGTAGTACAATCTCCATTTGTACTAGTACAGATAATAATTGTACTATTAAAGGGTTAACTATAACAAATGGTAAGAACCAGAATGGAGGTGGATTAAATATAATTTCTTCAAATATAATTTTAGAAAACTTAATTGTTTCTTATAATGAAGCATTCGCAAATGGAGGGTTTTCTAGAGGAGGTGGAATTTATATAGCATCTTCATTTGCAGAGATTACTAATTGTAAAATTTCTAATAATATTTCTACTAATAATCCCACTTACCCACAAGGAGGTGGTATTTTTTTTGATTCTGATACTTATTTTTTAATTAATAATTCCCTTGTAAATGAAAATCAAGCATTATGGGGAGGAGGTATATATTGTCAACAATCTAATGGTTTGGTAACAAATTCTACTATACTTGCAAACCAAGCATTTGTTAATGGTGCAGGAGTTGGAATCAATAATCAATCTAATATTGATTTTTTAAATTCTGTAATTGTTGAAAATGTAGCAGGTGGTTTTGGTGGAGGAATAGCACTTTGGACATATTCTGATTTTAATGTTTATAATTGTACAATAGCAGAGAATTTAGCTTCTTGGGGGGGGGCATTGTATTGTTACAACGGAAGCGGTACAATTAGTGAAATTATAAATTCAGTTCTTTTTAACAATCAACCTGAAGAAATATTTTTTATTGATGATGGAGCAGAAAATGGAATCAATATTTTTTATTCGTTAATTTCAGGCGGATTAGAAAATATTGAAACTAATAATAATGGAACAGTCAATTGGGGGGAAGGAAATATTGATTTTAATCCTGAATTTGGTGGATCAGATGAACATCCTTATTCAATATTGGAGGATTCTCCATGTATAGATTCTGGTATTCCTGATACAACCGGATTAAATTTACCATTTTGGGATATTTTAGGAAATGAGAGAGTATGGGATGGTGATAATGATGGAATTACTATTATTGATATGGGAGCATATGAGTTTGATGCACCACTATTTGTTGGAATTGAACCGGATCACTTAATAACAAAACCAACTGTTTACTCACTTAGAAATTACCCTAATCCATTCAATCCTAAGACAACAATTTCATTTTTTATTCCGGAAGAAAGTAAAGTTGAACTTATTGTTTTCAATATCAAAGGACAAAATGTAAAAACACTTATAAATAATCAATACTCAAAAGGAAATCATTTAATTATTTGGAGCGGTGATGACAATACCGGAAATTTAGTAAGTTCTGGTGTTTATCTATATAAATTAAACGTGGATGGTAATACTCAAGCAGTAAAGAGGTGTTTATTGCTTAAATAATTTAAATCAAAGAATCAGTCTGGATTTAATTCTGGGCTGGTTCTGTTCTTTTTGAATTTGTGGCTAACAAACGTGTCAGTGCTTTAAATGAAAGAAAAGCAGGAAGAGCACCGCACACGCGAACCATTAGCCAACATGTCGCTCCACTCCATGTTGGCTAACGTTCGGCGTGCCACTAA
>JAIORE010000169.1 GCA_021108315.1 Candidatus Cloacimonadota bacterium | reverse complement strand
CGACCGAACGGAAAATTAGTCGCACTGGATTTGCACCAGCTGACTATACAACGCATCGTGACGCACCAAATTTTCACAAATTAAATACGAATGAACACGTATTACAGACATCATAAAAAAAACTTATAAAAAATGGGACAATATTTATATAACTAATTCAAATCCAGATAGTTAGAATGTCCATTTTGAAAATATATAAAATTAGTGTTTTTAAAAGTTGCTTACTTCCCATAAATATACTTAAAAGAGTAGTTAATATCAATAAAATGCATTTATTTTTTTAGAGGTTTCAATTATTGTGTAAAGTTAAGTATTATATTTTATAGTCCGTTGCAATTATAATGTTACTATTCTTAACCATATGAAATGTTTTTTTTAAATTTGTGAAATTCGCTTAAATTCGTGTTAATTCGTGGTTAACAGCCTGACCTATAAGAAAATAGTTAGATAAACCACAAATTTTCAACCTGTGCTATTAGCTTATATATTTTCATTTCAATGCTTTAATTGATTTCCCTTTCCATTCCGAATTCTTTCAAACAGTTTGAAAAGAAAGAAAAAACCTATCTCGTGATCAATTTAATTGAGAAACCCACGATTTTAATCGTGGGAATATTATACGGTAACAACAAAAGCCGACTCTATTCGTTAAAACACTATCACATTAATTCATCCTAATTATTCTCCATTATTTTCAGAATCTATTTTCCTTTACGACTAAAGTCGTGGAGGAAGGATTTCGGATTATCCCACGATTAAAATCGTGGGTTTCTTTATTAGTATTCTTCTTTTAACTTTTTCTTCAAGCCAAAAGTGTAGAAAAGAATATTTTCAAAATTTTTAATTGCACAGTTCGCAAATTTTCACAAATTAAAATACGAATGAACACGAATTATTGTGTAAAGTTAATATTGTCATGTTTTTAACCATTTTTAAATTTTTTTTTTAAAATTCGTGAAATACGTTTAAATTAGTGTTAATTCGTGGTTAAAAATCTGGAGAAAAAAATGAAAGTTGAAGCAATCTTAAAAAATGGACACTATATAATACCATATTTAGAGAAAATTAATTTTAACAAAGACCATTTAACAATCGAAATTGATGAGAGAATATTTGAAAATAAAATTGAAGTGAAAAAAAGTGAAACATATAAGCAACTGGAAAAGTTAAATAAAGAATTAGGTGGGAATAAATTAATCGAAGCTATAATGAAAGGAATGCCTTTTGATTATATTTACAAAAAACCTGAAAAAACCGATAGAGAAATCTGGTATGAAGCGGTAAAAGAAAAATATGAATAATTATATATTAGACAATCAAATAATTATTGATTTTTTAACTCCGAGGTTTGATGAATTTAAGAATTCAGAAAATTTGTTTATATGCTTGAAGAGAAAACACTGGAATAATGTTTTTGTAGCTTCTTCTCAAATTGATAATCTGTTATATGTTTTGTTTAGAGAAAAAAAGCGAAACAGATTTGATATAAATTTAAATTATTGTTTTTCACTTCTAAGAGAATTTATTAATTTGATTGATATTGTTAAAACTCCATCATACATTGATTTTGAAAACAACTTGTGTTCTAATGATATTGAAGATTATCTTATTGAACTTTCTGCAAAAACTATTTCAAATACAAAAATAATTACAAGAGACAAAAAATTCCTTAAAAATTCTAACCTTACAATTTCTATTGAACAATTCTTTGAAATTGAAAAAGAAGCCATTACAAAAGTTGATTTTGTAGACCTAAAAGTTCAGTATATTTCTATTCATCAAGAAATTGATAAAAACATTGATGAAGTAATCAAAAATACAGCTTTTATTGGTGGCAAAGCTCTAAAAGATTTTAATCAAAACTTCGCTGATTTTATCGGAACAAAATATGCAATTGGGGTTGGGAATGGCACAGATGCCCTCGAAATTGCTTTAAAAGTTCTTGAAGTTGAAGCTGGTGATGAAGTAATAGTACCGGCTAATAGTTTTATTGCTACTTCGGAAGCTGTAAAAAATAATGGTGGAAAAGTTGTTTTTGTAGATTGTTTAGACGAATACTATTCAATAGATGTTTCTAAAATCGAAGCTAAAATTACCTCTAAAACAAAAGTAATTATTCCAGTTCATTTTTATGGTCAACCAGCTGATATGAACCCAATAATTAAAATTGCCAAAAAATATAATTTGAAAATACTTGAAGATGCAGCTCAAGCACATGGAGCTGTCTATAAAGGAAGAAACATCGGCACAATGGGAGATATTGCTGCTTTTAGTTTTTTCCCGAGTAAAAATCTTGGTGCTTTCGGTGATGCCGGAGCAATTGTTACAAATGATGATATTCTTGCTAAAAAATGTAAAATGCTGGCAAAGCATGGTGGAATTAATAAATATAATCATAAATTTGAAGGTCGAAATTCTCGTTTGGATGGAATTCAAGCCGCGATTCTCAATGCAAAGTTAATCCATTTACCAAAATGGAATGAAGCCCGACGAAGAATTGCTGAATTGTATGAAAAGGGTCTTTCACAGTTAAATGAGATAGTTCTTCCAAAACAAATTGATGAAACTATTTCAGTTTTTCATTTATTCGTAATTCAGATTTATGAAAGAAATCAGTTAGCTACATATTTAAAAGAGAATGGAATTTCCACAGGGATTCATTATCCAATTGGTCTTCCCTATCAAGAAGCTTATAAATATCTTAATCATACTAAAGAAGATTTTCCAATCACTTACAAAAATCAAGATAAAATTCTTAGTTTACCAATTTATCCTGAAATGACTGATGAAATGGTTTGCTATGTAGTAGAAAAGATAAAAGAATTCTATGGTAGAAAATAGAGCCTAAATTGAGCGATTGCAGATCGCTCTAGTTCCTAATCTCCTGATTTGGAATGAATAATGTTTTGATAGCGTAAATTATAGGTGACCAAGTCACATTTTCACCAAATATCATCAATT
>JAIORE010000053.1 GCA_021108315.1 Candidatus Cloacimonadota bacterium | reverse complement strand
AAAGTCAAACTTTAAGAGTCCTCCAGTAGAACTGGAGGTTTACTTATTGTAATTATATGATATATCTGAACGAGATTCCCATAATAATTCTCCACTTTCATTATACTTAATTGTAGCAATACCTGTTTCATCCTCATCCCCAAAAGAGCCTGACACATAAATATTTTCATCAGAATCCAAAGTGATTGCCTCTGCAAACGCCCAATAATTTAAAGTTGTTGAGTAAAAATTATCCCATTCCATTGTTCCATCTGTACTGTATTTTATAGTCATAAAAGCATAAAAATCAAGCACATTCCAAGAAACTGTTCCATCTCCACCAGTTATATAGACAGAACCAGAGTTACTCACTACAATTCCAGATACTTCGAACCAATTATCATAAATTGGATGGTATGCAGAAATCCATTCTTCATAAACTTCTGAACTATACTTTATCGTTACAGCTCTACAATAATCACTACTTGAGAGAAAACCTCTAGATATTCCACTAACGTAAACGTTTCCTACATCATCAGTGCCAATGCCAATTGGTTCACCGCTAGTTGCCCAAGTAGGATGATGATAATACATTTCCCATAACTGATTACCTTCAGAATCAAATTTAGTAGTGATAATAACATCTTCTGAAGGCAATCCATTTCTATATCCAGTATAGCAAATATTATTTGAATTATCAATTGTAAGATCAACAGCTGTTCTTTCACCAGTTGAATCTTGGAAAGTAGTAGACCAAAGTTCATTTCCGTTTGAATCATATTTACTAATTGTGCCATTTCTTGTAAGAACATAAACATCGTTGTACTCATCCATTTCAATATCTATTCCCGAAGTATTTTGGAATGTTTCTGTCCATTCTTCCAGAACTTCAGTTTGTGAAAATAGTGTAGTTGATATTAAAAAAACAATAAAAAGTATTATGTGCTTTTCCATATTTTCCCCCAACTTTGTTTTTCTCATTTATTGCAAAAACAATTCCATTTAAATAAACATAAACAATTATTATTAAATCTCTTAACAATAGATGTTTTATGTATCTTTATAATTTCAGTAATATTTTTATCAAACATAAATCGTACATATCCTGTGTATTTTATAGCACAATATGAAATTTATTTATTAATACCTCTCTATTTTTGATAATTAGATGGAATCATTTCAATAATAGCATCTTGTTCGACATTAACACACTTTCATCAGATTTTATTTTGTACAGATAAACACCTGATGACACTGGTTTACGATAGTTATCTGTTCCGTCCCAGACAATTGAAGATTGTTTATTAATAATTGAATATTGTCTGATTTTTTTTCCTTTGATATTAAAGATTTCAATGATCGGATTTTCTACATTTACAGGCAAATCAAAACTGATAGTTGTTAGCGGATTGAACGGATTAGGGTAATTACTTAATTTAATATCTGTTGTTTCGTGTACTGAAAAATCGTTTATTCCAACTGTTGGTTGACGACTACGGTAAATATGACTTATACTTTCATTACTTATGGCGTATAAATAATCATTTTCTGAAATTGTCAAAGACCTAATTTCTATAGTCACTGGCATCATTTCTGATTCTATCAAGTGCCAACTTTCACCATTATCATCAGAAAATTGAACTGCCGCTGAAGCTCCATCTAAATCAGAACAACCTATAAATATCTTATCTTCTGAATCTATTGCTATAGAAGTTACTAAAATATTTTCAATCAATTCTGTCCAAGTCTCACCATTATCCAAAGAACGAAGTATACCACCATTACCTTCATAATGATGTCCACGGCTTCCGGCAAATATTTCATCATTAGAATTTATTGCCAAAGATGATATATATTCATATTCTAATCCAATAAATTCCCAATTATCACCATAATCCAATGAACGATAAATACTTCCACCACCAATAAAATTCGTTGTTCCAGCGAATAATACACCATCTGAATTTTCAACAATAGAATTTACTTGTTCACAACTGGATAAAGATAGAATTAAATCCCAATTTTCACCATTATCTATAGAACGAGAAATGGCATATTCACTTCCTGAACCAGCAAAAATAGTACCATATGAGTTTATGTTTAGTGTTATTGTATTCCCAGCATTGGGATTAGAATATTGTGGAATCCAATTTTCACCATTATCTATTGAGTGGTAAATATTATTAAATCCACCAGTTCCGGCAAAAATATCATCGTTGGAATTAATGATTATACTATATACTGAAATATTTTCCAATCCTACATTCTCCCAACTGTTTCCGTTATCAACAGATCTGAAAATTCCATTTTGAGTACCAATAAATAAATTTCCCAAAGAATTAATAGCGATTTCCCGTATATTAATTTCAGAGTTATAAATTGATTCCCAGTAGTCCTGTGTATAGCAAAGAGAGTGAAACAAAATAAGTATTATGATAATTAAGAAGTATTTTGTTTTCATATTATTCTCCTTTTAATTTTCCAAGTTGTGGCTAATGTCTGAGTACGCTGCGTTCTCCTTGCTTTTCTCCTTGCTCAAACGCTGGTACTTGTGTTGTGTGAATTTAATTATTCAGCAAACAAACGATTATGACCAGCTTTGCAATTAAAAACAGCGTCGAGTTTAACTAATTCAGAACCCACGAATAATTCAATTTACCAAAAAAAGAAACAAAATAATTAAAAGCAAGATTTAATGCACATTTCGCATAAAAAATATCAATTTGAGTCAGACTCACGGATGTTTCTTTTTTAAGCAAACAAAATTTTACTTTAAAATACTCAACCAGTTAATTTGAGTTCCGATTAAATTTTGCTTTTTGGACTTATAAAATTGTAAAAAACTGTCAAAGCCACTTACACAACGTTTTCTTGCGTTTTGTTTTCTCTTTTTTCCTCGTTAGAAATTGTGAAAATTGCATTTTATTTTATTTTACCAAGCAATTTTGGGAAAATAATTCATCTGTTAATCTTTCGCATTCTTCGTTGAGTTTAGAAATTAATTATGAAAAACCGGAATTAT
>JAIORE010000313.1 GCA_021108315.1 Candidatus Cloacimonadota bacterium | reverse complement strand
AAATACCGAAATCAAATGCTCATGGCGAGATGACGTGGCACGCCGAACGTTACCGCCAACTCACAAGTAATAGAGAAAAATGTTGTCACCCAAAAAGAGAAAAATAAATTGGTGAAAGAGGCATAAAATAGTAAAAATGAGGATAAAATGAGAAAAGAATTGAATACAAGTAAATACAATTTTAAAAGTATCATTGAAAAAAATTGTATGTATGTTGATAAAACTGAAAATCTTTATAGATTGGTTTCAAAATCAGACGGTCAATTTTTTCTATCTCGTCCAAGAAGATTTGGGAAATCATTAACATTATCAACACTTGAATCAATATTTTCAGGCAACAAGGAGCTTTTTAAAGGATTGTATATCTACGACAAACAAGATATTAACTGGAATAAATATCCGATTATTAAGTTAGCTTTGAATGCGATGAGTTCTGCAACGGAGAAAGAATTAAATCTTAAATTATGCAGAGCTTTAGATAAAATTGCCAAACGAAATAATATTGAAATTGTAAAAGATGAAAACTCCTCATTAAAATTTGGTGATTTAATTGAAGAATTAGCTTATAAAAACGGCAAAGTCGTAATTTTAATAGATGAATACGACAAACCAATTCTCGATAATATTCTAAATTTTGAGGAAAGTATAAAAATCAGAACTTTTTTAAAATCATTTTATGCCATAATAAAAGCAATGGAGGAATATCTCCGTTTTACTTTTATAACCGGTGTGAGTAAATTTACCCAAGTTTCAGTTTTTTCAGATCTTAATAATTTAGATGATATAACAATGGATCAACGATATGCTACAATTTGTGGTTTTACTCAAGAAGAGTGCGAAAATTATTTTGCAGAATGGATAGATGAAAATGCTGTTAAAAATAAGTTAAGCAAAGATTCTTATTTAGATAAAATACAAATATTTTATAATGGATTTAGATTTTCCAAAAAAAATGTTACTCTTTATAATCCCGTCTCATTCACTAAAACAATGGATCAAGGATATTTTGAGTATTTTTGGTTTGCAACCGGAACTCCAACATTTTTATTGAAATTTCTTCGGCAAAAAAAATATGATATAACAAAATTCGATAATTTGCAATTAAATTCTTTGGCGTTTTCTAGTTATGAAATAGAAAAAATTCGAGTTGAACCACTTCTTTTTCAAACAGGATATTTAACTATCAAAGATTATAATCAAGATTCCGATCTTTATGCGTTATCTTACCCCAACAAAGAAGTAAAAACCGCATTTATAATGTATCTGACAGATTATTTTACTCCGGTAAATAAAGAAATTGCTCCCTCACTGATTGAAGAATTACGCACCTCTCTTTTGGAAAACAATTTAGAGAAAGTTTTTAATAAAGTCTTAAAAGTTTTTTATGCAAAAATCGAATATGATATAAAGTTAAAACACGAAAAATATTATCAAACTATTTTTTATATTTTATTTATGATGCTCGGAGTTCGTATAAAAACAGAAGTAAGAACCAATGACGGCAGAATGGATGCTGTTGTTCAAACAGATACTCATATTTATATTTTTGAGTTCAAGCTAGATAAATCAACGAAAGAAGCTTTAAATCAAATAAAAGAAAAAGAATATTATAGCAAATATCTTCTTGATAAGAGAAAACTCGTTCTTGTTGGTGTAAATTTTAGCAGTAAAACAGGTGAAATTGATGATTGGGAAACAATCAATGATGTTTAACCAAATCTTTAATATTTCTATTTCATCAAGAAATGCCAGAAAAGTATCAGAAGCTAATTATGTATTCTTAAGACCGTTGGCGGTAACAAACAGCTACACACCCGAAAAGATGGTCGTGTCAGCTGCCATCCATTAGCCAACATGTCGCTCCACTCCATGTTGGCTAACGGGCGGCGTGCCACTAAAAAAAGACGAGCAGCGGAGTGAATCGAAACGTCGTCTAAAACTGCGTCCACGGGGACTCGCAATTCTGCACCTCTTTGACCTTGAAATGCTCGTCTTTTATCATCTCACTAATCGCATCATGATTACGGAGTACCGAAATCAAATGCTCATGGCGAGATGACGTGGCACGCCGAACGTTACGTGCATTGGGTTTTTCTGTCCTAAGAAAAAAAGAAGAAGAAAAAGAAAACTATAAAATAAAGCTGAAAGTTGATTTTTCAATCCGAAATAATTGATTTTTTGGATCGATTTTCCAAATACTCAAAATGAAAGCAATAAAAATAACAACAATCGAAAATTAGGAATAATTCAGTTAAAAAGCAAAATGTATTGTAAAAAAAATGAAAACAAAAAAAACAGTAATTCTAGCACTAATAACTACGTTCTTCAAAATTAATACTTGGTTTCAATTTGAGAATTAATGGGAAGAATCAAAGAAAAATGAAAGTTCACCCAGATTCATTGATTACTGCTTTTTTACAAAATATAAATACAAGGATAAACAGCCAATCCTAAAAGAAAGATATCAAAAAATGCTGTCAAAAATCCAAAAATTTGGTTTACAAACCAATTGAAACGCAGAAATAAGTTTACCTAAAAAGTCGAACTTAAAAGTGAAAGAGAACGAGAAATAATTCAAATAAAAAATCAAAGAAACATAAAATTTCGCACTATAATTTGCCTTCACAGAGCTTAAATATGGTTTAAATGCAAGAATTAATAGTAAAGATGAAAGAAAAATGTAAACAGGTCTAATTCAATAATTTCTGCTTTTATACAAATTTTTATCGATTAAAATATCTCAAATTCCAGATTTCAAAAAGGGAAGAATTAATCAGTTTGCTTGAGGTTTTTTTTTCTCTTTAATTCAATTCGTGGTGGTAATACAAAATTTAATTGAAATTCAGGCTAACTTTCAGGTATTTAAAAGAGAAAGTTCGGTTTTTTAAAAAGAAACCATAGTCTGTTTTAAAATTGAAAAATATTTTTTAAAGCGAAATCAAATTAATCTTGCTTTATTTTTGTAGAGTTTCTTTTTTGGTGATTGAATTATTCGTGGGTTCTGAATTAGTTAAAATCGATGCT
>JAIORE010000318.1 GCA_021108315.1 Candidatus Cloacimonadota bacterium | reverse complement strand
CCAGCTTACGAGAATATTTCCAAAATTATCGCAAATACTGTGCCGAACGGTATTGATTTTGTATGGGAATTATGGTAAACTTCGGAAGAATTTACCGATATGTGATGACATAGATGCAAAATGAGGGATTTTTATCAAATTATGCTTCAAAAATCTTACTCCTTAGCAAATATTATATAAAATTAAGCTTAAAATAATAAAATATGATAAATATTTAAAAACAAAAATGTTTTTAACAATTATTACTTAATTGAAATTGGACTTTTTGGATGGGAGTCATTTAAACTTTAAAAAACTTTGCGCCTTAGTGTCTTTGCGGTGAGTCCTTTTTGGTTCTGACTTGTCCTACCAAAAGATATCAAGAATCAATCCTCTTTCGTAATCACACTAAATGCAGCTTTATCCATTTTACCATTTTCATCAATAACCGTCAAAATATGTTTACCTTTACCAAGTTCAAGCGACATACTTGTTTGATTCTGAGTAGTTCCGAGATAAACTTCATCCAAATACCAATAAATACTTGTTTCAGGAAATTGATGAGCTATTTTAAAAGAAATCTTCTGCATAGATCCACCAATTTCACGTGGTAAAAAAAGTTTAGCATTTTGGGTTGGATAGATAATTTTCAGACTATTTTCTGTTTGAACAGATACACATTTTGGATTATGAGAAGGGATTTTATCAATGAATCTACCATTCTTACGCAATGTTTGAACAATTTCCGGTGGATATTGAAGAACTATTTTGGGTTTATGGTCATTTTCTTCCCAACAAAGTGAGCACGTTTGAAATTCTTCGTTTTTTGTAATATGGATTTGTTTATGGTAAGGACACCGCTTGAGTTTCTTCATCTCGGAAGGTACGAAAATTTCTTTTTTGTTCAGGCAATATTCTGTGGCTGCATATCCGGTTTCTGAGCAGATACTTATCAATTTCATATCATTTAAAGGAGTTTTGAACCAACTATCATTAGAAGTTGTAAGTGAATTAAAAATATCAAACAAAATTGGAGCTGCACTTTTCGCTCCTCCTAAGGCAGAATTTCCTTCGCCACTAAAATTACCAACCCAAACAGCAATTGTCCATTCGGGATTTGTACCAATTGCCCAAGCATCACGCTGTCCAAAACTCGTTCCGGTTTTCCAAGCAAGTGGTCGTGAATTTTCAAAAAGTTGCCAATAATGCTCTGTATCTGGACGATTAAGGTCTTTCAACATCTCCAAAGTGAGATAACAAGCTCCTTTACTAAGAAGTTTTTTGGATTTGTTAGATTGATTTGTTCCTTCAATAATCTGTAATGAAGAAAATTCACCATAATTGGCAAGTCCTCGAAAAAGCACCGATAAATCCCACAAAGTAACTTCCGCACCACCAATTATCAAAGTTAATCCATAATCATTTGAGCTTCGAAAGAGAGTTGTAATTCCAGCTTCTTTTAAAAATTGAGAAAAATTCTGAGTTCCAAATTCTCGCAATAAATTCACTGCCGGAACGTTCAAGGAACTTACCAAAGCCTTTTTTGCCGATACCAATCCACTAAATTTATTATTCGCATTTAAAGGAGTGAAAGAACTGAAATAGATAGGAATATCTTCAAGTTGCGACTCTGGAATCAACGTACCTTCATCAATGCTAAGTGCATATAGAAAAGGCTTTAAGATTGAACCGGAAGAACGAGGAGCATTTATCCCATCAACTTTACCGGAATGAGTATTATCCCAATAATTCTGTGAACCAAGATAAGCTCTCACTTTACCGGATTTTGTTTCAGTGAGTAGAATAGACAGATTATCAATTCCATAATTTTGTAGATATTTTGAATGAGATTTGGCAATGGAACTGATTTTTGCTTGAAGCTCTTTGTCAATGGTAGTTTTGATGATTTTATCCGCTGAATTTTGTTTGAGTTTGCGAGTGATATGAGGAGCAAATTGCGGGAAATTATGAATTTTTGTTTTAATCTTTTCTTTTATGCTTAACAGGTACATCTCTTGAGTGAGTAATTTTCTTTCATACATTTTTTTTAGGAGAAAATTTCTTTTTCTAATTAATTTATGATGATTTTTCCCCGGTGTAATCAAAGCCGGACTATTAGGTAAAACGGCAAGAACAGCAGCTTCACTCCAAGATAATTGAGCCGGAGATTTGCCAAAATACTTCAAAGAAGCGGCGTGATAGCCAATAATATTTTTTCCATAAGGTGAAAGCTGAAAATATCTTTGCAATATTTTATCTTTACTGAGAAATATTTCTAATTTGATTGCTTGGAAAAATTCTAAAAACTTGTGAGAATATATTCTGGATTTTGGATCTAATAAACGAGTCAATTGCATTGTGATTGTGCTAGCTCCGGTAAGAATTTTTTTGTGTTTCAAGTTTAGATAAATTGACCTTGATAAAGCTCTAAAATCAATCCCAATGTGTTTATAGAATCTTTTATCTTCAAAAGTTAGAACAGCATACTTTAATTTTTTCGGAATTTTAAGATTTTTATCAGGCGGAAAACACCATTGCTCATTTTTATTAAGAAAAGCTCGCAAAATTTCTCCATTTGTATCATAAACTACAGTGCTAAATTCATTTTTATCGGGATTCATATTTATTGGGATTAATAAAAAAGTGATAAACAGAAAAAGAAAAAATATGAGGGAAATTCTTACGAAAATATTTTTGTAAATCTGAATTAGAATATTTTTCATTTTTTTCATAATTATTTCCTTACACTTGTTCCTATGCTTCGCGTGGGAACATTGGCTGGGACGCTCTGTGTTCATATCAAAAAAGTAATCTTAAATTGACGCAGAGCGTCACCAACTGCATTCCAACGCAGAGCATTGGAACAAGATAAAGTTCTACCTCATCCCCTAACCTCTTCTCCTGCAAGGAGAAGGGGAATTTTCTCTCCTCGCAGGAGAGGATTAAGGTAAGATTTTCTATTTCTTTCATCTTTTCTTCATTATTCATTATTCATTATTCACTATTATAGATGTTCGCAGATGAATTGATACTCTTTAATCATAATTATCTTGAATCCAATTTTAAAT
>JAIORE010000114.1 GCA_021108315.1 Candidatus Cloacimonadota bacterium | reverse complement strand
AACAACTATTAAATTTATATGGAATATCTGGAAACCTGTCTCTACTCTACTGGTTCTCTTCTTTTTTATTTGTGGTTTTTTTCTATTCCCGTGTATCAATCACATTAGCATCTTCCAGTATTTCAAATATAAAAATTGAATCTGGAATTGCGATATTAGTTACTATATTTTTAAAATAATATGAAACAGAATTGTTTTCAAAATCTGATAATTCTAAAAAAAAGATCAAGTTTTTCTTAATCTGAAGAATGATTTTTTGTCCGTCATCAGTTTTCAGAACTATCTTGTTAAAGCCATTTTCATTTTCAAGAAATTTCTTTTCAGAATTATTCCAATATTGTTTTATCAATTCAATTGGTTTAATATTTTGTTCTGCTTTTGCAGTTATCATCACTTGATTGGAATTGGGATCATAAAGCGTGACGAATGTGCTATCCAATATCATCTTTTGCCCTTCAGGGTCAGAATACGATAATAATAATTTATCTGAATTGTAAATAATTTTTCCGGTAGATTCTTGACTGATATCCGGTTCTGCCCAATAATTTTTTTGGGTAAAATCCGCTTGGAAAGTGCTAATCTTTTCGTACTCTGTGATAATTTCAAGATAGATTTTATCCAAAGCAGAATCTTGAGCATAAACAGCTGAAAATCCTATCAATAAAATGAATAAAAAACTAATCTTTAAGATAGCCATAAATCTTTAAATCCTCTTCAGTAGCCAAAACTTCTCTTGGTTTACTTCCCACATGCTGACCGACAATTCCAGCTTGCTCCAACATATCAATCAAGCGTCCGGCACGAGCATAACCCACCTTAAAATGTCTCTGTAACATAGAAACAGAAGCACTTCCTGCCGAAACAATTGCAACTGCTGCTTCAGGGAAAAGTTCATCATCGAAAGCAAAATTCATCATACCACCCTCATCTTCATCCAGTTCAACTTTTATTTCTGTTTTGGGTTTAGGTTGTGTTTTTAGATATTCAATGATATTTGCAATCTCATCATCAGTTAAAAAAGCACCATGAATTCTTTTATGGATAGCAACACCCGGCGGAAGGAAGAATGAATCTCCTCGTCCGAGAAGTCTTTCCGCACCATTTGCATCCAAGATTACTCGTGAATCTATTTTTGAAGCAACCTGAAAAGCAATTCTGGCAGGGAAATTTGCTTTGATAATTCCGGTTATCACTTTTGATGATGGTCGCTGAGTAGCAATGATCAAATGAATTCCGATAGCACGAGCCATTTGAGCCAAACGAGCAATCGGCATCTCAATATCCCGTCCGATTGTCATGATAAGATCGGCAAATTCATCAATTATCAAAACAATGAAAGGTAGTTCTGTCTCCTCAAACTCAGGATCTTCCGCTTTCAGCTTTTTTATTTTCTCATTAAATGAACCGATATTTCTAACTTTATATTGTTGAAGAAGTTCATAACGTCTTTCCATCTCGGAAACACTCCAATTCAAAGCGGCGAGAGCTTCTTCATTATCCGTAACAACAGGCTGAACAAGATGTGGAATACCTTCATAACCGGAAAGTTCTATCCTTTTCGGATCAACCAAGATCAAGCGTACATTTTCCGGTTCTGCTTGTAATAACATACTACAAATAATCGTATTTATGCACACACTCTTTCCAGATCCGGTAGCTCCGGCAATTAGCAAATGCGGCATTTTTGTCAGATCTGCAACTATAGGATTTCCAGCAATATCTTTTCCCAGTCCAATTCCCAAAGGACTTTTTAAAGCTTTCATAGTATCGGAAAGAAGAACATCTTTTAGAAAAATCGTGTCACGAGTTATGTTTGGTATTTCAATTCCAACTAAACCACGACCGGGAATCGGAGCTTGAACTCTAATGCTGGTAGCTTTTATCGCTAAAGAGAGATCATCCGCAAGCGCATGAAATCTACTAACTTTGATTCCTGAAGCTGGTTTTATCTCATATTGAGTTATGATTGGTCCAATATTAACATTGATTACTTCGGCTTCAACACCGAACTCAGCCAATTTTTCTTCGAGAACTTTACTAACGATTTTGATATTTGCTTCGATCTCTTCTCGATCTTTTAAAGATGGCTTAAAACTGGTAAGAAAAGTTTCTATATCCGGTTTTTCAAATTTCCTAAGTGGTTCATCCGGCATATCTTCAGGATTTTGAGATAATTTTCTTGGTGTTATTTTGGGTTTAACTTTAGTATTTTGGACAATTTTATTTTTTGGAGAAGCGTGATCAACTATGTTAAGTTTTTTTCTTTTTTTCTTTTTAGTATCATCTGTTTCTTCAAGCAATAAAAGTTGTTTATCTTTCTTCTTTTTCTCTCGCTTTGTTTTTGATTTTTGTGGTGATTTTGATTTTTTTCGGAAAATTATCATTATCAGATTTTGAGTAGCATTGAAGATAAGTGAAAAAAAACGAATTACATTTTGTACTTCAAAAATTATGAGAATACAGGTTATCACCATCACAATGGAAATAATCATTGTTCCTGTAGAATCAAAGATTTTCATTAGAAATTGAAAACTATTCCAAGGAATTATACCTGCATAATTCTGACTTGCTTGGTTTACAATAAAAAAAATGAAATTAAAGAAAAAAGAAAAAACGATGAAACTTACAGCTTTTAAAATTAGATGTTTTTCTTTGTGTAAGAAAATATTGAGAAATGAGAGTAAAGCCATTCCTACTAATAGTGAAATCGAGAAAAATTTTCCGAAGATATAAGTTAACCAATAACCAAAAAACGCTCCGAAAGGTCCAACAGGATTTTGTAGGTTGGGAAAATTTAGTTGAATAATTTTAAAAAAATTCAACTTTGCATCAAGCAACATCTGATAATCTTCAACAATAACTCGAAGATTCACTGTTACGGAAATGAGGAACAAAATTGAGAGTAAAAATATAATAATTGATAAAACAATTCGAAAGATTACAGGTTCTTTGTTTACTTTTTGTTTCATATTATTTTCCTGATTCAAAAGGTTTTTTGCCACCGATTAGAATGGACTAATACTTTTTAGCAACTATAGATGTTCGCAGATGAATTGATACTCTTTAATCATAATTATCTTGAATCCAATTTTAAAT
>JAIORE010000427.1 GCA_021108315.1 Candidatus Cloacimonadota bacterium | reverse complement strand
ATGGTAAAATATGTACTCGAAATACACCAGCCCAAGAGTTTTCTAATAAATTTAGCTTTTTGGGAGAATATATAAATCTCCATGGTTCACATCCAGGTAAATACATCTGTTCAGTATTTCTTATCTTTATCATTTTACCACCTTTTTTCAAAGATCAATTTCTGATTTTGTAACTATATTGTCAAGCTTTATTATGATCTAACTGCCTTTTATTTTAAATAGTTATGCACTATTTCTTTTTGCGAGATTGTCAAAATTATCATCAAAAAGAGATTATTTCATCAAGTAAATAAAGGGAAAAAGTACCTTTACACTTATTCCCTTTGTCAGCAAATGGACTTTGTTTGCCCAAGATATTTGTCGGGAGGAATAAGGTTTTATTTTCTAAATATAATTGATTGTGATACGCATTGTGCAAATATATTTGTTCAGAGCAATAAAGATTCTTTAAGTGTTTGCCAAAATTTGATTTATTTCTGGAAAGTTTTTGGGTTACCTGATTTTCTACAAATGGATAACGAATTAGCATTTATAGGGAGTTTACGTTATCCTGGTGCATTTGGTAACATTATCAAATTATGTCTTGGTCTGGATATCACTCCGATTTTTATTCCTCAAGCAGAACCTTGGAGGAACGGAATCATTGAACATTTAATAATTCCATGCAAGAATATTTGTTAAAAAGAGAAGTTTATAGCACTCTAAAATCATTAGAAATTTCAGCAAATGAGTTTGTTTTTTGTCATAATAATTGTCATCATTATTCCAGCCAGCAGGGAATGATTCCTCTTCAAGCTCGTAAAAAGTATGGTCACCCTTTTGCATTATTAGATGATACTTTTAGTTTTTCAAAAACAGATAATAATTATTTAGAGGGAGAAGTTCATATCATTCGCTTTATCAAAAGCGATCTGAAATTCAACTTTCAGGGAAAGTCATTCAAGTTACCGGAAAGTGCTAAATATGAGTATGTTTTAGGGATTTAAATAACTCATCAACATAGATTACTCATATTTAAAGATAAAGAATATCTAACGGAATTTCAATTTATCGTTTATAATAACTGTAAACGATGTGATGATATTTTTTAAGCATTAGCGTTTCTCCTATAGGAGAATTGAAAAAAATGAGAAAAATGAGAAAAAAAGGAAAAGTGTAAACGATCTGGTGATACTTCTAGTGATATTAAAAAGTGTAAGCGATGTGGTGATATTCATGAACTAATTAATAGCAGAATGTTTTTATAAAAGCTCAAAACCTTCGTAAAGATTTGTTTTTCTCTCACCATCTATTAAAAATTTGTTTTGAGAGTAGTAAGTTTATCTCTTCCTGTTTTCGAAGCAATTCATAATATTTATTATTGAAAGAAAGCTGCGCATTTTGATGATCAATCTTCGTTCTATCCAGATCCAAAAGGCTTATCAAACCAAGTTTGAATTGTTCCTGAGCCATCTCCAGATTATTTTCAGCTAATTGCATTTTGTTTTCATAAAGTTTTTTTGATTTTGATAATGTTTCAATTCTTTTCTCTAATTCATCAAATCTGTATTCTGTATCTCGTTTTAATTCCTGCAAACCAAGTTTTAAAATCTTGTAATTTCTTTTGTTTCTAAAAAAACTTTCAGATTCCTCAAAAATGTCAAAAACTGAAAAAGAAGCTGACAAAGTCAGAGTTTTTGATTTAACATATTCATCGAATGGTGTGTAATTGCTGTTGGAAGGATTGGTATTATAAACATAATAACTTAATGATAGATCTGGCAAATAGTGCAATGAATTTTTAATCAAATTCAATTTGCAGTTTTTCACCGCATATTTTAACATTTGGATTTCTAAATTGTTAGTGAAAGTAAATTTCATAGATTTGTTTGAAATTTTCGGTTCTATAAAAGAATAGCCTTTATCATTGATGTTCAGATATGCAAATAGAGAATTTCTGGTGCTGTTCAGATTGTCTTCCGATTCACCGACGGCAATTTGATAATCAATCATAGAAATTTCACTTTGCTTCAGTTCCAGAAGTGATTTTTCACCGGATTCATACTGTACTTGGATTTGTGAAAATATCTTTTGCTGAAGTTCCAGATTTTTCCGTCGTATCTCTAAATTTTTTTGTGCTTCCAAAACGTATAAATATTTTGAAAATATATTGTAAACAATCTGTTTTCTTTTTTGTTCTAAAGATAGATTTGCTCTTTTTTTACTATTCACTGCTTTATAAATACTAAAGAAAGCAGGTTCATTGTACGGATCGTTTACTGAAAAAGTTTTACCAAAAGATAGAGAAGAAGATTTTACCCAATCGGCATCATTTGTTTTATACTGATCAGCATACATATTTAATGAAGGAAGAAGGTCAATGAAGCTGCTGCGTAAACATGATGAGTAATTCTTGTTAGAAAGTTCCTCTTTCTGTATTCCGATTGATTTCTCCAATCCGATTTCTATCAGGTTTTCTAAAGTGTATTCTTCTGCAAACATAAAAGAGCACAGCACTATCAGCAGAATTGTAATAAAGTACTTCATAATGTTACCTTAATCAGTTTGTTTTTTTGCGAAACATCAAAGGAATATCATTTTTGTTGGGAGCACCGATTTGGATCAATTCCCAATCCTTATTGTATCCCTTAATGGCATGCTTCAAAACAGTTACTTTTTCTTCGGAGTCAGATTCACTTCCTTCCCATGAAATAATTTCCACCCGATATTTTATTGTTTTCTTTCTGCCGTTTATCCTTACATCTATTTCTACATTTTGTTCTGCTTCTAAGGTAGGAATATTCAAAACTACTTCTCTCATTTTACCTCCAAAATTATCATCTGTAAAAATAATAAAAGCAACAAATATGCCAAAAGCTTAATATACCTATAAACAATGAGTTATAGGAAATCAATAATTATTAAAATAATAATATGTGTTCGTAAATGAGTTTCATATGTTCGTTTTCGTGCATAAGAACTGTCAAGTATTTTGCAGTTTTTTTGAAAAAATTATTTCATATGACAAAAATTACACTGGTTTTTGAAAGAGAAACATGAGTTTATAGATGTTCGCAGATGAATTGATACTTGTAAATTTTCATTTTAATAATATTT
>JAIORE010000375.1 GCA_021108315.1 Candidatus Cloacimonadota bacterium | reverse complement strand
TTTGCTTCTTCATATTTTTTAAGTTTATAAAGTGTACTGGATATATCAGAAAAATAATAGGGTAATCTCCATTTTGCTTTAATTTCTTTTGCAATTGATAGTGCATTCTCATAAAACTCCAGTGCTTTTGAATAATTACCTTGGTCAAAATAAACATTTCCAATATCCCAAACTGAAGTTGCAATCTCACTCTTAGCACCAAGCTCTTCTGACATTTTTAATTGCCTTAAATGATAATCCATTGCTTTTTTATAATCACCTTGCTCTCCATAAATTCTACCCATTTTTCCAATTATGAATGAAATTAAAAATTTATTACCAATTGATTCAAAAAAATTTAAACTCTTTTCATAATATTCCATTGCCTTTTTATAATTTCCTTGAGCATAATATACAATTCCCATATTAATAATTGTAAATGCAATATTCTCTTTATCTTCGAATTCTTCCCTGATTTTTAATACTTTCTTATAATTATGCAAAGCTTTTTCAATATGCTTTTGTTCTAAATAAAGTCCTCCAATGCTACCTAGCACGTAAGAAATGTCTCTTTTATCCCCTAATTCTTCACTGAGTTTTAATCCTTTCTTATAAAATTCCATTGCTTTTTTAAAATCTCCTTGCTCACGATATACTATTCCAATTCCCCTAAATGTTAGTGAAACACCTCTTTTATCTCCAAGTTCTTCGCAAATTATTAATTCCTTTTCAAAACAATCCAGTGCTTTTTTATAATCGCCTTGCAAACGAAGCAAATAACCTATAGAATCGTGGGATTTTGCAATCTTTTTTTTATCTTCAATTTCTTCTGATAACTTGAGAGCTTTTCTATAATCATCTTCTGCTTCATTCCATTTGCCAATATTATTAAGAATATGCCCTTTTTTTAGAAGTGTATCTATTCTCAAATCTACTTGGTTAGGTAAACCTTGAAGATTTCCTAACAATTTGTCGTAAATTTTATTCGCTTTTTCATTCTCATAATTTCTTCTTGCAAAATCACCAGCTTTTTTTAGATATTCAATTGCTTTATCAGAGATTTCTGCTTTCTCATAGTGGTTTGCCAAAAATGCGAAATAATCTTTCCTTGTTCCAAACCTTTCCTCAGCAAATTCAGCAATAAGTTTATGTAATATCTTTCTATTATAATTCAAAATGGTTTTGTAGGCTACATCACAGGTAATAATATGTTTAAAAAGATATTCAGCATCAGAATTTTTCAATTCTTTTTCTTTTATCAACCAATCCATACTTATCAGTTCAGAAAGTTCCTGTTGAAATATTCTTTCATTACCAAGTTTTATTTCTATAGCTTTCAAGATAGATTGCAAAAAAGAATTACCAATCACACTTGCTTTTTGCAAAAGAGATTTAAGTCGTTCTTCCATATTATCAATTCTAGATAAAATAAGATTATTTAATGTACTTGGAATGGGAATATCTGTAAAATCTTTTTTGATCTGCCACTGATTTCTAATTAATTGGATTACATTGTTATCAATGAGAGAATGTATCCATTCTTCAATGTAAAAAGGATTTCCTTGAGATTTTTTTAATAATTTTTTTGAGATTTTTTCGGGAATCTCAATGTCTCCCAACATTGATTGTATCAGTTTATCTGAATTAATATTTGTTAGAGGCTGTAAAATAAATTCAGTAAACAATGTGCTAATTTCAAATTCACTAATATTTTTGAACTCATTACGATAGGAAAGAAGAAAAAACATATTTTTACAGGGTCTGTTTGTTCTGATTTCTTCTACATTTAAAGTTGTCAAAATTGATTTAATAGCATTCAAAGATACTTCATCTATCCAATGAAGGTCTTCAAGAATTACTATTAGAGGAAGTTTTTGTATATTTGCGATCTTAGCTACTGCTTCCAAAAAATAGCGTAAAGATAATAGAATTTCCGTTTGTAAAATTTTTGGATCAGCATTTTTAATTCTTACATCATCATAAATCAATCCTAACAGAAATCCTAAAATCGGTTTTATTGTATTAATTACTTGTATTTCTTCATTTGATAGATATTTACAAATATCTGTTATTGCTTGCTCAAATTTATTTTTTATGTTTTGTTTGGAATCATTATCAGCTATGCCAATATAGTTCTTTAATAGAGTTGAAAAAAGAGTGTAAGGAGCTTGAGCATAGGATTTTGTAAAGCCCTTTACAATTATTTTTGCATCATTTTTTAGTTCATATTTTTTTTTAATTCTTTGAATAAATTCAAAGATAAAACGGGATTTACCAAGCCTCGCCGAACCTCTTAAACCGATTACAATTGGCTTATATGTTTTATCAATTTTACCTATTTGTTTTTGTGATTTTTCAAAAAGCTTTGTAATTTGTTTGAATTCAATTTCTCTGCCGACATAATCCGATTTTTTTATCAGTTTTGTGCGTTCCCATCTCTCAATTTTTTGAGGAGCAACACCAATTACATTGAAAACTTCTATAGGTTCTTTTTTGCCTTTTACCCGAATACAACCAAGAGCAGTAAATGTGAAGTTATCTTCAACTAATTTTTTTGTGTTTACAGGAATCATAATTGAGTTTAAGAAAGCGTTACTTTCCATTCTAGAGGCAAGATTCACAGCATCACCATAAACTGTAAAATCACCTTCTCTACCAAGTCCAACTTTTCCAGTAGTTACATATCCGGTATTAATCCCAATCCTCAAACTTAATTCTCTATTTTGTGGTTTAAATATTTCATTAATGTGTTTTAATTTGTTTAATATTTCAAGTCCACTAAGAATAGCTCTCTCGGTATCTGTTTCAGAAGTTTTTTTGCTTCCGAAAAGTGCCATTATCAAATCACCTTCATATTTATCGATATATCCACCGTATTTGAGAATTACATTTGTAAATACTTTAAAAATTCTGTCGATTATCTGTTTAACTTTTTCGTGATGTAATTTTTCACTCATAGCCGTAAAACCTTTGATATCAAGAAATAATATTGAAACAATCCTATTTTCTCCATCCTCTAGTTTTAATGTTTTTTCTTGAACAGGGTTTATAATTTCGGAAAGTATATCCAAATCATCTTCTAATAATTTTTGCCACTTTTCATCAAACATAATTTTTCCTTTATTTTT
>JAIORE010000359.1 GCA_021108315.1 Candidatus Cloacimonadota bacterium | reverse complement strand
AGGCAACATATTTTTTAGAAATTTGTTAATGGTCACCTGTTTTATACGCCATCAGGTTTTTATTGTAAAAGACGTTACTTGCACAATCCATAAAAATAATACTGGACAATATTTAGCTCTATTTTGTTTTGACACATTAATAAATAACGTGGGGATTAATAAATATGAATAGCAATAATTTTGAGGAAAAAAAAGAAGTAGAAGTAGAAGCAATTGAAACAGAAGTTAAACAAGAGAAAATAGTTGAAGAAGGCTTTGAAGAACAATTAGAAGAATCTTTGGCAAATATTCCACAATTTTCCATCGGAGATAAAATCACCGGTGAAATAATTGATATAACTGATTCTTATATTTTCGTTTCGATCGGTGGTAAAAGAGATGCTTATGCTGAAAAAACTGACTATATAGAAAAAGATGGAAAATTAAATATGAAAACGGGTGATGTTTTGACTGGATACATTGTAAAACATACTGATTCCGAAATTATCATTGCCAAAAGTATTGCTTCAGCAAATAGAAAAATCTTGAGAGATGCATTCGAAGAAAAAATCCCTGTTGTTGGCGTTGTTACATCTCCAGTGAAAGGTGGATTTTCAATAAGTATTTCTGGTATCCGAGCTTTTTGTCCTGCTTCCCAAATTGATTCAAAAATTGCAAAGGATTCTAAAGTATTTGCAGGAAAAAGTTTTGATTTCTTGATTACTGAACTTTCTGAAAACAATCAAAATATAATCGTTTCCAGACGGAAATTATTAGCACAAGAAAATGCTGAAAAAAAACAAAAATTAATGGAAGGATTGAAAATAGATTCTGTCGTCAAAGGAAGAGTAAGTCGTCTTACAAATTTCGGTGCTTTTGTTGATCTTGGTGGTATTGACGGCTTACTTCACATCTCAGAAATGTCTTGGGCACATATAGATTCACCTTCTGATGTAATTTCAATTGATGATGAAATAGATGTAAAGATTATAAAAATGAATAAAGATAAACTTTCTTTGAGTATGAAAGCACTTACAGCAGACCCGTTTGATGCTTTTGTTGCAGAAGCCAAAGAAGGTGATGTTGTAACTTGTAAGGTTCTTAGAAATCTGAAATTTGGTTCATTTGTTGAGATAAAAGATGGAATTGAGGCTTTGATTCCAATCTCTGAAATGGCTCTTGGTCGTCATATAAATCATCCCCGAGAAGTTATTAATGTTGGTGATACTGCCGAAGCACAAATAATGAAAATTAATATTGCTACAAAGAAAATATCTCTTTCCTTAAAAGCATTACAACCTAATCCTTGGGAAAAGATCAATAGTTTTATTGAAGAAGGAGATATTATCAATGGAATCGTTGAAAACATTACAGAGTTCGGTACTTTTGTTCGCCTTAAGGATGGAATTACAGGGCTTTTACCAAAATCTAAAATGAAATTTTTAGAAGAACCACTTACTAAAGAAAGTATTAATTCTGAATTTAAAGTTCGTATCACCCAAATTGATACAGAAAAGAAAAGGATTTCTTTGGAACCGTCAGAAATGCCAGAATCTGCTCCTGAAGGTAAAACAGATTGGAAAAGATATAAAAAGCAAAAAAATAAAAAAGAAGTTTACGATCCTGATAATCCATTTTTAAATTTATAAAGTTGAAAGCCCGCTGTTTAGCGGGTTTTTTTATTTTCTAATGTTTGAACAAACAACATACTGATTGGAAATAGTAAAATGAGAAACCAACCACTAACTATCAACTATGAATAAAGATTTATTAAAAAACACAATTCAACACCTTAATTACCAAAAAACATCAAAAAATTTATTAATCGGATTTGATGGATTTGTAGATAATATCGTTCAGGTTGTTGATCAAAGAATTGCTCAAAATAATTTTACAAGAATTAAAACAATTGAGGATTTCTCGCAAAAAATATCATCCGCTACAAATTTGAGTGCAAATTTTGAGCTATTCGTAACAAAAGAAAAAATCGGTGGAAATGGTCCGATTTTCGCAAATGCTTTGAGCAAATTATCTCATAAGATAAATTATATTGGGTCATTAGGAAAAGATAAAATTCATCCTATATTTGAAGATTTTGCATCCTCTTGTCAACAGGTTATTTCAATCGCTGATCCAGGTAAAACAGATGCTTTGGAATTTATGGATGGAAAACTTATGTTCGGTAAGATTTCATCAATTTCTGATGTAAACTGGTCAAGCCTTATCAAAAATATTTCATTAGTGAATCTGCAAAAAATGATAATTAATTCTGATCTAATTGCTTTTACAAACTGGACGATGCTTCCCGGAATGAATAAAATCCTAATGGAATTTACGGAAATAATTTCAAATGAGAATGTTCATCCCTATATTTTTATTGATTTGGCTGATCCTCAAAAGCGATCATTAAAAGATATTGCTGAAATTTTGAAATTGGTAAGCATATTACAAACTAAGTCCAATGTTATTCTTGGATTAAATGAAAATGAATCTCTTATAATCTCAAAAGTACTTAATATTAATGAAGTAGATATTTGTAAAAGAGCTGTCTTGATTCAAAAAGTACTAAATATTTATATGGTTATCATACATCCGATTTATGGAGCTGTTGTTGCAATAGGTAATGATTCATCATGGGTTGATGGTCCTTATACTGCAAATCCAAAATTAACTACTGGGGCTGGTGATAATTTTAATGCTGGTTTTTGTCATGGAATATTGTGCGGTCTTGACCCATTAGAATCATTGATGACAGGAGTTTGTACATCAGGTTTTTATGTACGAAATTCTAATTCTCCTTCGCAAACTGAACTTGTAGCTTTTATGGAAAAATTGAGGTTTTAAGTTCAATTATTTTCATTATATACAAAATAAATGTAATATATTCTCAATTATTAACTCCTTTTAACTCAATTAGTTCTATATCTTTGAAAGTAATTTTATTTGTAGTACTGATAAAAAAGGGTTGACATCGAAAAGGGATATAATTTTTTTGGCAAACTTGATGATATTTGATCTTTAATTTGGATGTAAAGTGTTTTTCTTGACAGGAAAATTAGTGAAATTTTTTTGGTGTAACTTCAATAATGCCGACATGGCTCAACGGTAGAGCACTCGACTTGTAATCGAGCGGTTGTGGGTTC
>JAIORE010000009.1 GCA_021108315.1 Candidatus Cloacimonadota bacterium | reverse complement strand
TGGCACGCCGAACGTTAGCCAACATGGAGTGGAGCGACATGTTGGCTAATGGATCGCAGCTGACGCGCCCATCTTTTCGGGCGAGTAGCTGTTTGTTACAAGCTTCACATTAAGAATCTATTTTTGCAATAACATTTTTGTGGCAACAGAATTATCATTTTGTTTTAAATTTACAAAATATTGACCACTTGATACTTCGAAACCAGAATCATTTTTCCCATTCCAAATGATATTATGCAATCCTTTTTGAACACAACCATTTAATAATTGCTTAATTTGCTGACCTTTTATGTTATAAATATTTACATCAATATTTCCTGGTTTAATAATTTCGAAATTTATTGTAGTGCTAGGATTAAAAGGATTTGGATATACATATATCTCATTATATGATTTCGGTAATAAATTTGAGTTATAATTAGTAATTTCTGAATATTTTATTGTAATGCATGTATTATATAGATTATCAATTGTGCTGTAACCTACTACATAAAAATTATCTGTATTATCTAAAACAATTGAATTACCACCGTCTGATAAATTTTCCAGACT
The DNA here is from genome assembly GCA_021108315.1 of Candidatus Cloacimonadota bacterium. Classification (GTDB taxonomy): domain Bacteria; phylum Cloacimonadota; class Cloacimonadia; order Cloacimonadales; family TCS61; genus JAIORE01. The sequence continues at coordinate 2,589 of JAIORE010000009.1, read as the reverse complement.
GTTATAATAAACTATCCATTCTTGATTCCCTGCTGAATCAAATTTTACAGTAGCACAATCATTATTACTTTTACCAGTTATATAAAAAAAATCGTTTTGATCAATTATTAGGTCTTTCGGTGCTACTTCAGATACAATTTCCCAAATTTCTTCACCATCTTCATCAAATTTAAATATATCATTTTCACTAGTTCCAAAACTTGCAATTATTAAATTATCTTCCGAATCAACTGATACTTTTCTTACCCATGCCCAAGTTTGTTTTATTTGGTTCCATAATAATTCACCATCAGCTGAATATTTTAGAACAACTAAATATCGAAATGATTCATAAGAATTCAGAGCAGTTACAAATATACCATCTTCTTGATTTGTTAAAGCCAAAGAACATCCAAATTGATTAGCTTCATAAGTCTGTTGCCATTGTAACTGACCAGAATTGTTTAATTTAATTATATACAAACTTGTCATGTCGATAAAACCAGGTCCATGTCCATCTTCTCCAACAATATAAATATTTCTAAAAATGTCTGTTTTTATACCACAAGGTTGGCTCCAATTATCTGTAATCGGTTCGATAAAGGTTTCCCATAATTGTGTCCCAATTGAATTGTATTTGATAATAAGACCTTTTTTATAAAAATCACTAGGAGTATTATTTGATAATGATGCAAGTATTATGATATCATCGATATTATCAATTTCTAATGAAATTGGACTGATATTATCAACCCACTCAAGTGTTTCATATATCCGTTCCCAAAGAATGTCACCTTCTGAACTATAGGAGATTGTAATCATATCTAAAAAATTACTTTCGTTGTATTTCAATCCTGTAACATACAAATTGTCATTTTGATCTAATTTACAATCTACAGCACCGTATGCATTCTCGTATTGAGTTGTCCAAAGTAATTCTCCAGCACTATTATATTTAAAAATAGAAAAATATACTGTTAAAATATAAATATTATTATTGTTATCTAATAGAACTTTGCGTCCACCGTCCTCAGCAACAGTATTAACCCATTGTTCTTGAACACTTTGAGAAAAAAGGTTTGTAAAAAACACAATAACCACTAAAAATAATAAAACTTTATTCATTTATCCTCCAAATTCTGTTGCTTGTAACGTTCGGCGTGCCACGTCATCTCGCCATGAGCATTTGATTTCGGTATTTCCGTAATCAAGTTGCGATTAGTGAGATGATAAAAGACGAGTAAATCAATGTCAAAGGGGGCAGGTTTGCGAGTCCCCGTGGACGCAATTTTAGACGACGTGTCGATTCACTCCGGTTTTACTCGTCTTTTTTAGTGGCACGCCGAACGTTAGCCAACATGGAGTGGAGCGACATGTTGGCTAATGCTCTAGCTGCTGCCACGCCAGACTATAATTCACATCTCAACTTTGATACGCAATTTAACAAAAAAAATGACCTGAAAATTTTAAGCGAAAGTCTGGAGTGGAGCAGCCTGTTATCTTCATTGCGAATCTTACGGCAATAAAGAAAATGGAACGGAATTTGCCAACCTAAAAGAAAAACAGCGTAGCAAATTTTGTGACAATTTTACTTCCAGACTCTCCTTGGATAATCCAAATCTGCGAACATTATTATAAGAAACAAACTCACATAAAACCGGAATACGCAGGAAAAATGTGACTTTCTACTGAAATTGGCAGAAAATTTGCTCAACCGAACATTCCAGCAAATTCCGTTACATTTTTCGTCTATAAGCGACCTCCGAGCTAAAGCTACGTCTGAAAGATATAGCGAACAGTATCAAGAACTTCCGACTTTAAGAAACAGGTGATGCTGACAGAAAATGGAACTGAATTTGCCCAAACCTAAAAAAATACCGCCATCGCATATTTTGTGACAATTGCTCAGCTTGACTCTCCTTGGATAACCCGAACCTGCCGGACATTATTAAAAGAAACAAATTCATATAAAACCGGAATACGCAGGAAAAATGTAACTTTCTATCAATTGGCGGAAAATTTGCAAATGAAAACGAACCCGCAAATATTGTGACAATTGCACATCTTGACTCTTCATCGGATATACCAAACCTGCTTGATATTATTCAAAGAAACTGATAGAAAAAAGTACAAACAATCGCCTTAAAGATGGTGCTTTCTACCGAATTGGCACAAAATTTGCCACCGCAACAAATTAGCAAATTCTGTTACATTTTCGTACTAAAAGCAACTCATCTTATAATCTAAAAGCAAACTTCGTATAAATTACGAACTGTCCTTAAAGTAAGTCTTCTCTAAGATTCGCATTGAAGATAACGTTCGGCGTGCCACGTCATCTCGCCATGAGCATTTGATTTCGGTATTTCCGTAATCATGTTGCGATTAGTGAGATGATAAAAGACGAGTAAATCAATGTCAAAGGGGGCAGGTTTGCGAGTCCCCGTGGACGCAATTTTAGACGACGTGTCGATTCACTCCGGTTTTACTCGTCTTTTTTAGTGGCACGCCGAACGTTAGCCAACATGGAGTGGAGCGACATGTTGGCTAATGAGCGAGTGCGCCACGATTCTTCTTGCTTTTCTTCTTGCTTGCTTGTGGGCACTTATGTTA
>JAIORE010000402.1 GCA_021108315.1 Candidatus Cloacimonadota bacterium | reverse complement strand
GCGATGCAGGCGGAGCAATCGGAGCAGCTTATTCCATATGGCACGAATATCTTGAAAAGGAACGTGAAGTGCACCGGACAGATCAGGCAGGAAACTCCTATCTTGGTCCGTCTTATGACAATAATGAGATCATCGAATACCTGAACAGCATCTGTGCAAGATACGAGGAATTCGACGACAAAGAACTCCTGCCGAAAATAGCGGATATCCTGACAGATGAAAAGGTTGTCGGCTGGTTTCAGGGGAGGATGGAGTTCGGGCCAAGGGCGCTTGGCGCAAGATCAATCATCGGAGATCCCCGAAGCAGTGCCATGCAGTCCACAATGAACCTGAAGATCAAGTACCGCGAATCATTCCGGCCCTTTGCCCCGGCAGTAAAGGCCGAGGCCGTATTAGACTGGTTTGAGATAGACAGAAAAAGCCCCTACATGCTCCTGGTGGCGGATGTAAAAGAGGACAAACGAATACGGATGACTGACGAACAAAAAGAGCTGTTCGGTATAGAAAAGCTGAACGTGCCAAGATCGAAGATACCCGCTGTCACCCATGTGGATTATTCCGCCAGGGTTCAGACCGTAAACAAAGAAACCAATCCGCGTTTCCATGCCTTGATCGGGGAATTTGAAAAACGGACGGGATGTCCTGTCCTGATCAACACATCCTTCAATGTGCGGGGAGAACCGATTGTCTGCACGCCTGAACACGCTTACCGCTGCTTCATGCGTACGGAAATGGACTATCTCGTAATGGGAAACCTTCTTCTTTCCAAAAAAGATCAGCCAAAATGGGAAAAGGATGATTCATGGAAAGATGAATTTGAACTGGATTAGATCATGCAAACACAAACAACAGAAATAGACAAAAAAGAACTTCGCAAATTCGGACTGACAACCGGAATCATAGTTGCCCTGCTGTTCGGACTGATCCTGCCATGGGTATTCTCAAAGCCTGTTCCAAAGTGGCCATGGGCGGTATCCTCTGTTTTGATAATCTGGGCGCTCATTGCACCCGGTACATTAAAGATTGTTTACAAAACCTGGATGCGTATAGGCCTTGCACTTGGCTGGGTCAACACAAAGATCATTCTCGGAATAGTCTTTTATCTTGTCTTTACTCCAATGGGAATATTGATGAAGATATTCCGCAAAGACCCGATGTGCCGGAACATTGATGACAAGGCCGCAAGCTACCGCTACGATAGCATAAAACCACCAAAAGAACAGATGGAAAGGACATACTGATGATTGACTTACTAATAGATCTCTGGGGCTTCATGAAAGTCCGCAAAAAATTCTGGCTTGCGCCGATTATTATTATCCTGCTTTTGCTGGGAGCGTTGATAGTATTTTCACAGGGATCGGCAGTTGCGCCGTTTATTTATACTTTGTTTTAGGAAATGAGAGCATATCAAATATGAAAGACGATTCTAAAAAAAAGTTAATTATTGTTATCGGTTTGCTATTTATTTTTGCAGGGATCTTCTTTAACGAATGGGTGCTTGCGACATTATTTGCTGCTGATAGCGTTATTGAGAGTCGTTTAAATAAAATAATCATATGGGGTTTTGATATCATAAGTGTCTTCATAGGAGTACTAATTTTAAGGAGTAGGAATAAAGGAGGTATTGAATATATAAGAAGCAAATATATTACCTTATCTCTTATTGGTTTCAACATACTTATTATATTTTGTATGCTGAATATATTTATTATCGTCTTTGATAAAGTTATAAGTAAAATAGATACTTCTATTGTTAGTGGTTGGTATAGCCCACTTGAAAAATATTGTAGCGATAAAAATTTTATACGTAATGTTTATAACCGTGCAGTTAATAAGAGCTATTCGGACGAAGATATTTCTCAACTAATAAAGTCTCCAGGTGTGACGTGTCATCCAACTTTGGAATTTATGGAGATTCCAATTACATCTAAATTCTATAATGTTGGCTTTGAAAACATGAGATATACAAAGTATGTGAATGCAGACAATGCGAAGGACAAAATAAATGGAGCAATATGGGTGTTCGGCGGTTCAACAACTTTTGGTCATGGAATTAGCGACAATGAAACCATTCCATATTATTTGAATAAGATAGACTCAAGTTCTGTTTACATAAATTTTGGAGTTCAAGCTTATCACCAAAATTTAGAAATCGAAAAATTACTTTTACTATTAAAAAAAGGTTATCGGCCAAAGAGCGTTATTTTCATTGATGGTTTAAATGATATAAGCGCTATGAAGGCTACTAATTTTTCTCCCGCAGAAACTCCTATGCGTTGTTACAGCTCTTATGGATATTTAATTAATATAGGCACAGTTTCTAAGAAGTCTTTTTTGCACTCTTTACCATTATTTGATTTTTTGCAAAAAACATCCAAAAGAAAACCGAGGGACATACCTTCTATGTCAAATGGCTATGATAATATATATAATCCTCTTTCTTTGTATCATGAAGATCCGGTTAGCCATTATAATCTAATTTCTTCCTACGAAGAAACAAATGAACAGCTTCTTGAAAATATTGATTTATACAAAGATAAAATTGTTGAGTACTACCAAATGAATAATAACTTTCTTGAAAACGTAGCGAAATCATATAATTTTGATTTCTTCGTATTTTTCCAACCCCTTGGAAATATATCTCTCAAAAACCCTTTTCTCAAAGATAGAACACGACATGCAACTTCTCCTCATTGTAAATATTATAAATCAATGTCTCTAAAAGTGATTGATATCATAAACAATGGACAACTACTGAATTTTTATAATATATCGGATGTTGATACAAAGTGTTTAGACTGTTATGTTGATGGAACACATTATAACTCTAAGTTATGTAAAATAATTGCCAATAGAATACTCTCAATAACTAAAGATTATGCACAAGATAGTACCCCAACCATCTTAAAATGATGGATAATTGAATATTATAAAATTAGAGAATCTGGTGATTTAGCTCTGAAAGAGCGTTATATACCAGCCCAGGCTGAAAGGCCTGGGATCAATTGAATTCCTGAAGAAATACGGTGTTGAATATGATGAACGATATTTATGGGATTGATAGAAAATATATTTCAGCCTTACAGCCAGGTAGGGTGCATTCTATGCACCACCAAACTGTTCATTAACCCAGTTTTTAACAT
>JAIORE010000089.1 GCA_021108315.1 Candidatus Cloacimonadota bacterium | reverse complement strand
AGGCAACATATTTTTTAGAAATTTGTTAATGGTCACCTGTTTTATACGCCATCAATTATTTATCAAATAATGGTGAAGATTATCTTATTTCATCTGTTAATGATTTATGGGAATTAATAACTTTTGGACAATTTTCTGAATATAGTTACTTGCTAACTTCAAATATTGATTTAAGCAATGTTAACGATCTTTATATACCATATTTTGCTGGTGAATTCAATGGGAGTGGTTTTGTTATTGATAATTTAAATATCAATATGAGTTCTTTTTATTGTCTTGGAATGTTCGGTTATACAAATGGAGCTACCTTTGAAAATCTCGGAATTACCAATATTAATATAAGTGGACATAATGGAGTAGGTGGTTTTATTGGAATTAGTAATAATTCCATTATCAATAACTGTTATAGTACAGGATATGTGAATGGACATAGATCAGTGGGTGGTTTTGTAGGAGAGATTTGGGAATGCTCAAACTTGTACAACAACTATAGCAAGATGATTGTTGATGGGAATTATTACGTTGGTGGGATGGTGGGTCTTAATAATAATTCAACAATGAGTAACTGTTATAGTATGGGTAGCGTGAGTGGCATTGATGACATCGGAGGTTTAGTCGGAATCAATTGGGATACAACAACCTATAGTAATTGCTTTTGGGATATTGAATCTTCCTGGCAAATTGGCAGTGCCGGCGGAACAGGTAAAACAACTGCTGAAATGCAAAATGTTGCTACTTATACCGATTTATCAACTGTAGGTTTGGACTTTCCATGGGATTTTGTAAATAATCCTTTTGATGATACTGGCAATGAAAATTATTGGGATATTGACGGTGTTAATAATGACGGTTATCCATTTTTAACAACTACTCCATTAGTTGAGATTTATGACGAAGTAGTTACAAAAATTCCTGAAGTTTCAAAATTATTGGGTAATTATCCGAATCCTTTTAATCCAACAACAAAGATTTCTTTTTCAATTCCGGAAGAAAGCAAAGTTGAGTTAACAGTTTTCAATATCAAAGGTCAAAAAGTAAGATATCTTGCGAAAGAACAATATTCAAAAGGAAATCATTCTGTTATTTGGAATGGTGAAGATGATTTAGGTAAACTTGTAAGCTCAGGAACCTATTTTTTCAAACTTAATGTTTATGGAAAAACTATAGCAGTAAAGAAATGTTTATTGCTCAAATAGTATCATAATCAATTAGATTCGTATCGGGTTGATTCTTGATCTTGTTTCGTTTTTAAATAGAACACTGTTTTTATCATAAGATTATTGCATTCAGATTGAAAGAAAAGCAAGAAGATGTGATAATATTTGACATTAACCACAACATAAAATATAAAATAAAGTAGGAGGAACAAATGAAAAAGCAAGTATTTCTAATCATCGTCATTAGTATTTTTGGATTAAATTTGTATGCTCAACTTATACCTGATGACAACTTCAAAGCTGTAATTAATGAAGAACTCGGACAACCACCAAATTACGAACCAACGGTAGAAGATTTAAATGGAATTACAGGTGAATTAAACGCAAGTATTGCCGGAATATCTTCAATTGAAGGTGCTCAATTTTTAATAAACGTGATCTCGCTTAATTTTCATTGGAATCAAATCATTGATATTTCACCCATTTCAGATTTATCGGATTTGACTGCGCTTGATTTGAGAAGTAATCAAATCAACGATATTTTCGCAGTTTCAGGTTTAACGAATTTGACTTTTCTAAATCTATCTTATAATCAAATCATTGATATTTCACCCATTTCAGATTTAACAAATTTAACAGAACTTAATTTGTATTCTAATCAAATCAATGATATTTCTGAAGTTTACGGTTTAATGAATTTAATTTCTCTTGATTTATCTGAAAATCAAATAAATGATATTTCCCCAGTTTCCAGTTTAATAAATTTGATTTCTCTTTCTCTTTATTATAATCAAATCAGTGATATTTCCCCAGTTTCCAGTTTAGTGAATTTGACCTCTCTTAACTTATCTTATAATCAAATTAGTGACATTTCCCCAGTTTCCGGTTTAATGAATTTGGCTTTTCTTCATATTCCTTATAATCAAATTATTGATATTTCACCAGTTTATAGTTTAACAGATTTAGATGGTCTTTATTTGTATGCAAATCAAATTAGTGATATTTCATCTGTTTCAGGTTTAACAAATTTGACATACTTGAGTTTGAATGCAAATCAAATCATTGATATTTCCCCAATTTCCGGGTTGACGAATTTGACGATCCTTATTTTGGGAAGCAATCAAATCAGTGAAATTTCACCTGTTTCAGGATTAACGAATTTGCAGGATTTTCGTTTGTATAATAATCAAATCATTGATATTTCACCTGTTTCCGGGTTAACAAATTTAATGCTTCTTTCTTTGGATGGAAATCAAATCAGTGATATTACTACTATTTCAAATTTAACGAGTTTAACAAAGCTTTATTTGGAAAATAATCAAATCAGCGATATTTATGCTATTGTGGAAAATACCGAACTTGGTTCCGGAGATAAACTTGATTTACAGAATAATCCACTTTCTCAGGAAGCATTCAATGTTCATCTTCCAGTTTTGGAAAGCAGAGAATTCAATGTTTTGGAATATCCTTCTAATCCAAATGTTTTCGCAGCTTGTTACCCAAATCCTGTTCGAAATTCAACTGAGGTATTAATAAATACAACTTTGGAATGGAGCGGAAATTTTCCGACTCGTGAAGCTAATTATGATGTATGGTTGGGAGAAACAAGTGAAAATTTGGAAAATATTGGAAACGAAGTAACAGTAAATGACACTGTTTATTCTTTTTCACCAACCTTAAATTATGATACAAATTATTGGTGGAAAATAAGAGCAATTACCGAAACAGATACAATATGGAGTGGATTGTGGCATTTTGCAGTCGGAACTCCAATTTCAAACGATAATGTTTCGTGTTTATTGAATTCAACTAAATTATTAGGGAATTTCCCTAATCCGTTCAATCCCACCACTACAATCAAATACAATTTGAAAGAAGCCGGTTTTGTAAAAATTGATATATTCAATATCAAAGGTCAGATTATTAATTCTTTAGTTAATTATAATTGGTAAACCTCCAGCTCTGCTGGAGGACTCCTAAAGTTTGACTTT
>JAIORE010000338.1 GCA_021108315.1 Candidatus Cloacimonadota bacterium | reverse complement strand
TTTAAATCTATATTTATAATAAAATAGTATTAAAATGAAAATTTACAAGTATCAACTCATCTGCGAACATCTATAATTCAAGTCAATTTAATGCAAACAAATCATCTTTTGTATAAAAAATTTTAGAAATTGAATCGTTTTTGTATACTATATTATACAGTTAATTGAAATTTATCAAAAATATTTCCAAATATTATATGGTAATTTAAACTTAATACATAATTGATGTAGTACCTGAGCTCTAAAACTCTTTAGTAGAGCTGCTTCTTTTTAAAATGCGAAGGGTAGGTTAAAAATTAAGGATAAGTTGAAAAAAATATCAGAATTTGGATTATTCCTTATTATTCCTTCTCCTTTTTTCAAGGAGAAGGTTAGGATGAGGTCATAGGGTTAGTAAACCAAATTCTTCTATGTCGTTTGATTAGCATACCCCCAAAAATCTAAAATCAACTATATTAATAGATAGCGTTTTTATGAAGTAAGAGATATAAAATGTCCTGAAATATATGTTTACAAAAAGAACTCCTCAGATATTTTTGAACTAACAGAAATCCAAAATCCAAGGAGTTATAATGCTAAGATCAAAAGAAATTGAAGTAAGTCAAAAAGTGCAAGTAAAATTTTTACAATTTACCGAAAAATTAACTAAATCCCTGTCTATACCGGAACAAAAATTTATTCGAGATGTAATGCGAGGAATACTTTCTTCTCAAAGCTGCATCCTTCGTCGATTATCACAAAGTCTTAAAGAGGGCATTGATTTGAAGAAAGTCTGTAAACGTCTAACCTATCATTTAGACAAAACGGAATTATTATCTCAAGTTACTGATTCAAATATCCAATCTGTTTGCAGGAGTTTTAATAAAGATACATTAATCATAGTTGATCCCAGTGATATTGCAAAGAAATGTGCCAAACAAATGGAAGGCTTATCCAGAGTAAGAAACGGTGATAAAAAGGAAATAGTAAATGGTTACGAAACTTTGAATATTTTGGCAGTTAATAAACATGAGCAAGAACTTTCTCTAAAACCCGTAATATCGGAATTATTTAGTTATAGTGAAGAGATAGATACCTTAAAAAATATTTTGTTTGATCATTTAGGTTCAATCATTATTTCGAGCGATAATAAAGGAGTATATGTTTTAGACAGAGCATATGATGATAAAAAAATGTATCTTTTTTTTAGTGATAATATTGCTTCTTATATCATTCGCTCTAATGCTATACGAGATATGTATTATAATGAGCAGAAGTTGAAATTTAAAGAGATTGCAAAAAAAGTAAATTTATCTCATACATTCAAAATAGAGAGAAAGACACGAAAAGGAAAAACTAAAATCGAGACTGTATATGCTGGAGTAATGGATGTGAAAATACCGGTGGATCCTCATCCTCTTAAAAATCCAACTCTGGTGTCTGCAAAATTATTTGTAGGAAAATACAAAAATGGTGGTTATTGGTATCTTCTCTTTTCTTTACCGAACCATATGGATTTATCAGAATCAGAATTAGTTGAATTTGTTTTTAGAGCTTACAAAATTCGCTGGAAAATAGAAGAAACGCACCGTCATATAAAACAAGATTTTAAATGGGAAGAAATCAGATTAGCGAAATATGACCGGTTAAAATTGTTGAATGCAATATTTTGGATTTCCATAGGTTTTCTGTACAGTTTACAATCTTTGAAATATCACTTTATAAAAGCCTTTCATTATCTTATGTTAGATAAAAAGAAGAAAACAAATAAAATTTCGGAGTTCTTATTTTATCGTGTTACTTTAGTTGTTGATGAATGCTTTACAATGATAAGTAATAGGGTAATATGTCAAATTTAAAATGACATAATTTGTGAATAATTTTTGATCTTTTTAAAACCATAGAGTGTAGTGAGTATTAGTTTATATTTGGTATAATTTACCAGATTTAAGCATTGCATAAGCGAGTCTGACGAATTTTCTGGCAGTTAAAACTAATGCTCTTTTGTGTTTATGTTTAAGAGCCTCCTTATATTTAATATCGTAGAATTTACGATATTGGGCATTGTGGTTTTTCAGCGAATTTGCAGCTTGCACCAGATAATAACGCAAATATTTGTTGGAACTTCTGAAGAAAGGCGTTTCATCAGACTGATAGTCCGAAGTTTGAAATATTCTCCAAGCAAGTCCAGCAAATTTGGCAAGTTTTGCTTCATTTCCGAAACGCTTCACATCACCGATTTCAGCAATAATTCCAGCCGTATAAACCGGTCCGATATCTGGAATTGATTGCAAAGTATTCGGGAAAGCTTTTAGTTCTTCGGATATAGCGTTATTAACTTCTCTCAATGTTTTTTGCATAATCGTAATGTTTTTCATTGTCATTGCTAACACCAAATTGACAGATTTAGCTAATTCTGGTCTTATTTTATAAGATTTTCTAGCCATTGCTTTAATTTTTTGAACTATTTCATCAGGATTTGTGAATCTGTTTTTTCCGTGTTTGATGATAAATTCAGTCAAAGTTTCAACATTTGTATTTGCAATTTCGTCAACAGTGAGAAAATCAGTCAATAAAGCTTTTGATGTAGCTCCAAATTGATTAGAGAATGTTTTCTGTTGTTTGTAAGCACTGAACTTTAGAAAGATCAATGAAAACAGATAGTTTTTTTCACGACTGATATTTTGTACGATATGGAATCGAAATCTTGTCAGTCTTTGCATCGGTAGATGATTCTGGTAAGGTAAATAAGGTTGTGGTAATCTTCCTAAGCGCAGTCTGTCAGCAATGATAAAAGCATCTCTGAGATCAGTTTTGTCAGCATCCGGGTAGCTTTTTTGAAACCTCTGACCAATTTGGGGTTTAGCTGAAAAACCTGTGTGTTAATTTCGAGAAGGTTTTTATCAGAACTCATTTCATTGAGGAAGTGAAATGAATATAGAGAAGTTGCTTCACATCCGATTTTGATTTCGTTGAAGTTGTGTTTTTTGCATAAATTAATGATTTTTTCAGTTAAAGCTTGTGTTCCTACGATAGAGTTTGGGAGCGAGAGCATTTTCCCGAGTTGTTCTCCCTTATCATTAATAAAACAAACTACGAACTTCTTATAGATGTTCGCAGATGAATTGATACTTGTAAATTTTCATTTTAATACTATTTTATTATAAATATAGATTTAAA
>JAIORE010000189.1 GCA_021108315.1 Candidatus Cloacimonadota bacterium | reverse complement strand
AAGCAGCTCAGTGCTAAGATTGAGAGAAGATATGAAAGAGCACCGCAGCTGCCAAGCATTATACCCAATATATTTATTTCAAAGAATTAATTGCTAATTTCAATATTTTTAATGTAATATTAAAGAAAACATCATAGTTTTCTTTTTCTTAATGGTAATTGAACAAAACTTAGCGTCCGTTCTTCTTCTGCAATAGTATCCATAAAAACTTCACTAAATCTATTAATGCTATTTGAATATTGTTTAAAAGCGGTATTGTAAAAATTTCGTAAAATGAAATTAATAAAAACTGATGGTGTAAGTGGGGCAGAAACAGGAATACGGCAGTTCTGATATTGTCCCAAAGTCAAGTGTGATTGCGGGTGATCCAAGATAGTAACAACTTCTTTTCTACAATCAAAGTCAAATCGAAGTGGAAATGGCACAATATTCTTCTTTATAATATCTGCATAAATACAATCTTCTTCATAAATTTCAGGATTATTTTGAAATTCCTCCAAATACGGAGAAGGGAAAAAAGCAAGTCGATGACTTTGTAATGAATTTAAATGAAATTTATACATTAATTGTATCAATGCTCCATCAATCATCTTTAAATTAAAAGACTGTGTTCTAAGTAATTCATTATAGATTTCTTTATAAGGCCTATTTTTTAAAACAATGCTTAAATCAGATTTTCCGAAGTCAATTTTTTTAATATTAGATGGCTCATTTCGCAAAGAAGGGAATTTTTGTTCCTCAGACAAGCTACAATTAATTAAATCAGTTGTTATACTTTCTACCTGTTTTCGAATGTTTTCTGGTGTAATCATTTATTCTACTCAATATTTTCTAATAATTCTTTAAGTTTTTTAATTTGACTTGAATCAAGGTCTTCAATATGAATTGTTCCTTTAGCTAAACCTTGTACTAACTCTCCTAATGAATTATCTACTTTTCGAATTTTCTTTTTTTCTTCTTCTGTCATATCACGATTAACAATATTAAGCTTTTTTCTAAGTTTTTCTGGAGGATATTGGAATTTTAATTTAAAATTATTGTTCTTAACTAACTCGAATTCCTTTTTAAGTAGTTCCATATTTTGACCAATTCCTAATACCCGAACCCATGCTTTACTTCGTGTTATAGCAGTAAAAATTTGATTTCTAACAATTGAAAGACTTCCAAATGATTCATAGCAATCTTGGCTATTGATGATGTAAACCATTCCTGCTTCATTACCTTTTGCTCTATATACTCCGGTGAAAGCAATTGAATTATTCTCTGGTAAAAAGAACTTATCGGGAGTAGTATCAACACCCGCAAGGTGTGAATTTATTTTTTCTTTAAATAACTTGGCCCGTATCGAACCAACAGCTTTCTTTGTTTTTAATGGATCAGGATTGATTACAATAATGTCATCAACTCGTAATTCATCTTCTGAAAGATTCTTTTGAATTTCACTTACTAACCAGTTTGCTTGTTCCTCCTCTGAAATAAAAGTATGGAACTGTATCAAGTCACTAATTTTTGAATGCTCCTCTAAAAATTTTGGACTACTTTTTTTTGTCCTTTCAAGGGTAACATTCATTCCATCCTTTAAGCTTCCATCAGTAACTGAATAACCAACATCTTGCCAAAGTTGACTATGTTCAAACATTTGTATCAATCCAGTTCCTATTTTAGGATTTATATCTCGATAAATACCAAAACCTAGTGCATGAGCAGTAGTTAGAAGCGGTTTTGAATTTCTATAACATTTTTCAAGAATAATGTCCTGAGATTTATTCTCTAATTTTACAAAAGGATTTCCATGAGCATCTTTGCCAAATATTTTTTCTGGTGATGGTAATGACTCAGAACTAAGATTCTGCAATTCATCGTATGCATAAACAAGGCGTTTCTTTTCACCAAGTATTTTATAGTAAATACGAAGAAATGAACTTGGAAAATCTTGTGCTTCATCAACTAAAATTGCATCAAACATAGGTTGCATCTTATTTTTTAAACTATCTAAAGATTGCTGACATGCTCCAGCAAATTCATTTCCTCTTCCAAATTTTCTTTTAGCTCCACTATAATCTAAATATTCAACTTCGTTTGCTTTACAAAAATTATAGTAAATACCCGAACGTTCACCACCACCAGGAGCACCCCACGCATGAATAATTTTCAATTTCTCCCAATTGGGTTCTTCTCCTGTTTGTTCTATGGTAAAAGTGTTTATTAGTCGCCGAAATTGTCCTTTTAAAGAACGAGTATGAAATGTTACCGCTATTCTCCATTCTGGATTTTGAGAATGTAAGTAAGCTGCTTTTAAAGCTAATACAATTGTTTTACCAGATCCTGCTAATCCTCGAATTCTTTGTACAGTATCAACAGTCTCAATAACAGCTTTACTTTGTTGATTGTCAAGATTTGCAATTGATTCTTCAAGATTTTGTAATTTTGCTCCTTTAGAGTTAGCCTTATTTATTTTTCTTTTCTTGATCCCTTTTCGTATCGTAGAAATAGATTGAATTACAGATAATAATTGTTCATAAGTACTAAAATTTTCATCAACTTCAGTTATAGTGTCTATCAAAGTATTATCAGTACAAACGGGATACCATTTATCTATTTTTCTAATATTGCTAACTGCAGGAGCATATGTAACAACTTTTATAGGAACATTTAGCTTTCTGCCATCCATAAGAGATTTATGATTTCTAAGCTTTGCTTCTAATTTGTTGTAAATATCGTCCTGTGTTTCTTTGTAAGTAGTTGGAAGAGTAGTTCCTTCAATAATATGAAAAAGTATGACTCCCATATTAGGAGATATTAAAATAGTATCAATAGGATATCGTCCTTCTGGAGTTGAAAATATCGGGTATCCAATGTAGAGTTCTCCATTTAGGTTTTGTTTCTCAAATATTGTAGCTAAGCGCTGACTGCTAGCTGGATTATTTGTTGATCCCTTAATTATTGCTACCATATTTCATACTCCTTAAATCTCATTTTAAATTTTAAAAAAACTTCAAACAAAAAGTATAACAGGTTTGGACTTGTCAAATTAATAAAAAATAAGCTTGATTAATTTTACTTCAAAAATATGTTGTATTGAATTTCTAATTATATTAAGTGTAAAATGAAATTGGGTATAACACTGTGCTCCAAGTTCAGATTGAGAGAGGAGCAGCAAGAACTTGGCAGCACTGTCCATTAGCCAACATGTCGCTCCACTCCATGTTGGCTAA
>JAIORE010000197.1 GCA_021108315.1 Candidatus Cloacimonadota bacterium | reverse complement strand
GTGCTAAGATTGAGAGAAGATGTGAAAGAGCACCGCAGCTGCCATCCATTAGGTGCAACTGTAGAATAAAAAAGAAAGATAAAATAAAGATCAACACAAAAAGTATCTATTCCTAAATAGCTATTCAATATTTTACTGTTTATAAACTGTATAAAACGTTTGTTTATAGCGATTATCGTTATTCTACTTATTTTTGTTCGAGTTATTTTTTGGATTGACAGAAAAATTAAGAGAAAATGACTTACTATAAAGTGTTGAAAGTAAAGAAAAAAAAGGTGTTGCTATATTCCTGATATGTAAAGTTTTGCTAAATAGTAGCGATATAATCAGATATAAGAAGATAAAATTTAAAAAAGGAGAATGGATAGATGTTAGAAAAAAAAATTTACATTACCAATATTGATAAGCAAAGATTAACAGAATTGTTAGTGGTAGCAAGAAAATTTGCAAAAAAAGACGAGAAGTATTTAAGGGATTTAGAGTGTGAATTAGCGAAATGTGAAATAGTAGAATCAAATGAAATTCCCAGCGATGTTATAACCATGAATTCTAAAATTCGTTTATGGAATATTAATACTAAAAAAGAGGTTATTTACCAGTTGGTTTTCCCTTATGATGCAGACACCGATCAAGGTAAAATTTCCATATTAGCACCAATCGGCACAGCGTTACTTGGTTACCAAATAAGTGATATTGTTCAATGGAAAGTCCCTGCAGGATTAATTAAGTTTGAGGTCAAAGATATCTTATATCAACCTGAGGCAGCTGGAGATTATCACTTATAGCAAATTGAAAAAATGATTGTTTGTGAATTGGAATAAAGATTTCATGAAAATGATTAAATTTATTAAGGACGATAACTATGAATCCTAATAATGCACCGATTAAATGGTTAAAAAACAAATATTCTGGAAAATATGAAAATGATAAGGATATATTCAAAATAATTCCTAAAGATATTTCAAGATTAACGAGGAGTTTTCACAGACAGATACCGGAATATAATGTTACTCCATTAATAAATCTTACAAATCTTGCTTCAATGCTTAATATAGGGGGAATATGGGTTAAAGACGAATCTGTGAGACTAAATCTGAACTCGTTTAAAGTACTGGGTGGCTCTTTTGCAATTTATAGATTTCTGAAAAAAAAATTAAATATGGATCATCTCGAGATTCCTTTAGCTGAACTAAATTCCAGCAAATTTAAAAAAATGATCGGAAACATAACATTTGCTACGGCAACAGATGGCAATCATGGAAGAGGTGTCGCCTGGGCAGCAAAAAAGTTAGGTTATAAATCTGTAATTTATGTACATAAGGGAACATCTAAAGAAAGGATCGAAGCAATAAAAAGTTACGGTGCCACAGTAAAAATAATAAATGGTACATATGATGCTGCTGTTAGACAAGTAAATATTGATGCTGAAAAAAACGAATGGCAGGTAATATCAGATACTTCTTGGGTTGGGTATGAAGAAATTCCCACATGGATTATGCAAGGTTATACAACTATGTTATCTGAAACTCAAGAACAACTTGTTGCACAGGGTATAATAAAACCGACTCATATATTTGTGCAAGCTGGAGTAGGTGCGCTTGCCGCATCGGTAATTGGTTATTATCATGCTCTTTTTGGTAAAGAAGCTCCGATAAGTGTCGTTATTGAACCTTCAAAAGCTGCATGTATTTTTGACTCATTAGAAAAAGATGATGATAAATTGCATACTTTTAAAGGTGAACTCAATACAATTATGGCAGGTCTAGCTTGTGGGGAAGCAAGCCCAATTGCATGGAAAATGTTAAAAAATTGTGCTGATTTTTTTATAGCAAGTCCCGATTATGTAGCTGCAAAGGGAATGCGTATATACAGCGTTCCTATAAAAGGTGATCCTGTAATTATATCTGGTGAATCGGGTGCTGTTACTCTGGCAGTCTTAATGTATATACTGGAAAGTGAAGAATTATTAGAATTTAAAAAAGATCTTAACATTGACTCATCATCACAGATATTACTTATTAATACTGAAGGAAATACCGATCCAATTAATTTTCGTCGGATAGTATGGGAAGGATCAGATTCAGTTCCTAAGCAATATTGGACAGAATAGTAAATTACAAAATACAATTGAAACTACTGTTAAATCTAAATTCAAATGGCGTAAGTGTATCGCAAACAATCCTGTTTGTGTCTTTATTTCTTTTTTTTCACAAACAAGATTGTTTGTGATACTTAATTCTAGAATCAAATTTTAAAGCAGAATATTTTTTGATTTAAAAAACAAGGAGGATGTTATGTCAAGATGGTCAGTAAAAATTAAGGAAAAAATTGATGTTCTGAGTAGTTTTCGAGAGTCAAAACATTTTTTAGATTCATTCTATATATCTAAGGTCTATGAACCACAAACAGAACAAGAGAAAAGTGAATTTGATGATTTTTCTCTTGTAACAAGTAGTATGGCATTGCTTATCCATATTGCAAAAGCAGATAAAATTGTTAAACAAGAGGAAAAGGAAAGAATTATTAGTGATCTTATATATCAACTTGAGCAGCGTCCTTATGAATTTGGTAATTTAGCTGAAAAATTTGGTGCTACTGATAGAAAAATTATTGAAACTATGTTTGATAAACTTCTTGATGATTATGAAAAAAAGAAAATTGATTTGAATGAAATCATTAAAATTATTGAACTCATTTATAAAAATAATATTAAGAAAAAATATTATATTATTCGTCTATGTTATTATTGTGCATTTTCTGATAATGATTTAGATATAGCTGAAAAAGAGGCAATAAGTGAGATTGCTTCTAAACTAAAAATTAATACCGATCAAATTGAAAGAATAGAAAGAGAAGTAAAATTAGAATTAGCATAAAAAATACTCAGTCATTGGGTATTTGAAAATTTTTATGCACAGAAATGTTCTTTTGATTTATTGCTAATTTTTAAAATTATTGATTTACAATCGGAGGGATACCCAAGCAACTTGTTTTATAGTTTTTCTTCTTTTTAATTAGGAGGAATTATATGTTTGGTTGTCCCTTTTTCACGTTGCGATAAATTGTATAAATGAAAGATTATACAGCACCTAACATTGCACTCCAAGCTAAGATTGAAAGAAAGGCAAGGAGAGCTTGGCAGTGCTGTCCATTTGCCAACATGTCGCTCCACTCCATGTTGGCAAACGTTCGGCGTGCCACTAAAAAAGACGAGTAAAACCGGAGTGAATCGACACGTC
>JAIORE010000163.1 GCA_021108315.1 Candidatus Cloacimonadota bacterium | reverse complement strand
TATGGTTAATGATAATTTCTTCTGACTGCAAAATATGTGCCGAACGGTATTGATGTTATCATGGATAATCATATTCATTTGATTTGTAATTCCGATAAGGATGTAAGTAAAATAATTAAAAATTTGAAAAGCTATTTAACTAAAGATATTATAAAATTGTTAGAAAATGATTCCCGAGAATAGATTTTACAACTGCTTAAATTTTATAAAAAGAAACATAAAACGGAATCAACATATCAACTTTGGAATGAAGGAAGTCATCCTGAAAAAATTAATAATTATGAGATGTTAGCTCAAAAAGCTGAATACATCCATTTCAATCCGGTAAAAAGAGGATTTGTAGTAGAACCAAAAGATTGGTTTTATTCAAGTACAAGAAATGTAGAGAATATTAGTTTTCCTTTTCAAGTTGATGAAATTGATGTTTAATATTGGAAGCAGGGGCTTCCAACTTTATTGTGTTCCCAAGCTGGAGCTTGGAAACAAGAACAAAAACAAAAAGACAAGAACATAAATTACTCTCGTTCCCAAACCCCAGTTTGGAAACGCAATAACCCGCTAAGTTCCCGCTTAGCAAAACAAAGGAAAAATGAGATTAGGATACAAATTTGTTGAAAATAAAAAGAAATTGTAAAGAATTGAAAAATGGAGATGTTATGAAAAAAATATTAATATTACTTTTTACCTTAATTGTTCATCTATTAAACGCTGAAATTGCGATGAATGATTCTTTACCAAACATTGATTATGCAAAACTTAGCTTCGGAGAAAATAAAACGTTGGAAATCGTAACTTGGAATATTCAAAATTTCCCTAAAAAAGGAGATATTTCCGTAGATTATACAGCAAATATTATTTTATCTATTGATGCCGATATTTATTGTTTACAGGAAATTGAGAGTGATTCCGCTTTTGTAATTTTAGTAGAAAAACTCAACCAAGAAGATAAAAAAAACAGATGGAAAGGTTTTCGGGCAGATACCGATGAATGGAAAATGAATCTGGCTTATATATACAAAGATAACGTCACCAAAAAAGAAAAATTCTATGAAATCTTTTATGAAAATAATGACGAGAATCATTACGCTTTTCCACGTCATCCATTAATTATGGAATTTAAGTACAAATGGCGCAAAATAATAATAATCAATAATCATCTCAAAGCAAAAGGTAAAGAAAAAGACCGAAAGAGAAGAATAGCAGCTATCAATCGTTTAGATAAATATATTAAAGCAAATTTTGATAAAAATAATGTGATTGTACTCGGTGATATGAATGATCAAATTGCTGATGAGAGAGAGAAAAACGTATTTTTACAAGTCCTTGATAAACCAGAAGAATACAAATTTGCCGATGAGAAAATCGCAGCATATACTACCGCAAATTGGTCTTATCCATACTGGAAATATCGAGGTCATCTTGATCATATTTTCATTTCCAATGAACTTTTTGATGAATTTTCCCATAAAACTTCAGATATTCAAACTATTACCATTGATAAATTTATGGACGGTGGTGGTGATGCTCGTTATAAATATATCACCGATCATCGTCCGGTAGCTTTAAAACTGAAATTCTGATGTAGGTTTAACAAAAAAATATTTTTCAACTTTCGTTCCCAGACTCCAGTTTGGGAACGTAATGAAACGCTAAGCCCCTGCTCAGCAAAACAATGAAAAAACAAGTTGAAATTGGTGAAATTAATACAAATATTGGAAGCAGGATTTACTTGATTATTTTGTTCCCAAAGGGGCTTGGAAACAAAAACGGAAAAGAAAAAGATGAATATCCCCCGAACAGTCGCAAGCTTCTTACTGGGTAGGCAATATCGAACACGGAACATCCAATAATGAAGGTAAAAAATATGAAACAAATCCGACCTTATTTTTTTCTCTGGATGTACTCTGTGGTAGAAAATATTTTTTTTCGTTAATAATTCATAATTTTATTAAGGTACAAATATGATAAAATCTCTTTTCTTTATGATTATTTTAATAATTATTTTTGCTATTCTCAATATTTTTGATGGGATTTCCACTTATCTCGTTGTCTCAAATTCATCTTTACGCAGTGAACGGAATCCATTTGCCCGTTTCGTGTTTAAAACAATAGGATTAAAAACAGGAATTATTGTTTTGAAATCAATTTCTATCCTGATAATTCCTCTCTATTATATTTTCCGAAAACCATCTTATACTGATGTAAGCATCGTCTTATCAATTGCAAATGTGCTATATATTTATGTAGTTATCAATAATTATAAACATTTTTTTAGAATAAGAAAAAGAAGAGAATTCAAGTGAATAACTAATTATGAATAGTTGGAAATGGAAAATATGGAACCACAAAAAGCACGAAAGACACAAAAAAAGAAACAAAAAAAAATACTTTGTGAATCATTTCTGCAAATAAATTTACACTATAAGTAATTATAATACTTTGCCAAAAAATACAAGAATATTAGAAATAAGATACTAATGGATTGCGAATAATTGTTGTACTACCAATTTGTAAAAAATTGATTAAAACCAAAAACCTATTGAAAGATTAAACCCATGTTTACCAGTTAACACCCTCATAATTTCCTAATATACTGTTATTAAAGAAGATAAGAAATTCATGCTATTGATTTACGTCTAATAATATAATACTTGACAATTTTAAACACTTTTAATAATAGGCATTAAGTAGAAATAATTACGTCAAAGAAGGAAATATTGTTATGAATTTTGCAAAACTTCATCTTCATTGGGGTGGAAGTAGTTATAAAGGTAATAAATATCGTTCCTACTATTTAGCAGAACCATACAGAGAAAATGGTAAAAATCTAAAAAAGAATGTTTTAAAACTTGGTAAATTATCTGAGGATGAAGTCAGTAAGTGGAGACTATTTTTAGAAATTATAAAAAAAGCCGGAGCTTTTGCTACAACTTTAGAGGATATTATTGTTACTCGGCACTATGCATATCTTGATATTGCTGTCGCAAATTCTATTTGGGATTATTGGGGAATAGATAAGATGTTTAAAGGTGATGGTAAGAGAGATGTTAGTATCGCCAATATTGCCAGAATACTTACTATAAACCGCTGCATTGATCCTTTTTCTAAATCAAAAACGCCTGAATGGTTTAGGAAAACCGCTTTACCTTGCTTACTTGATATAAAACCAAATCAAATTAACTCATCTCGTATTTTTCGTGAGTTATAGATGTTCGCAGATGAATTGATACTTGTAAATTTTCATTTTAATACTATTTTATTATAAATATAGATTTAAA
>JAIORE010000341.1 GCA_021108315.1 Candidatus Cloacimonadota bacterium | reverse complement strand
TAGATGATAAAGTAAGAGAAACATTACGATTACAACGTCAAAAGATTGATCCAGTGAAACTATTACATCGTATCCGTCAAAGCCAATCTGCCTTAGCGGCTCTTACATCGACCGATCATGTTATACAAGGACCGGGTCGAGAGAGCCTTGAGCAATTCCTCAGTCAGTTACCTCGTTTGTGGAAGGATGGTGAAGTTCGTCCCACCCATCAAAGTAAACCTTCAAAACCCCGCTATTGGCGCACACATAAGGATGCTTTCGAAGGTGTCTGGTACGAAGTTCTTGACTGGCTGCAACAGGAACCAGATGTGACGGCGAAAAGTTTGTTGAATCGGCTCCAAATGCGTATTCCGATAACATCCGGCACCCCGTTACGAAATCTTCCGGCACCCCGTTACGATTCTATCCGGCACCTGATTCCGATGACATCCGGCACCCCATTACGATTTTATCCGGCACTTTTTGGTGGTAAAAAATAATAGGTGCCGGACAGCATAATACTGGAATCAATCAATAAGTATGTATCGAGAGAAGCGGCGCAGAGTATTCCACATTGCAAGGTATATTATGCATCTTTTTGACACACTACAATGTCAGGAGGAGCGGAGATATGCCGCGGAGGAAAACGATGCGACGGATCAAAGAATGTTTTAGGCTTTCCTATGAATCCGGAATGAATCAGACCCAGATAGCACGGGCATTGAACATTGGACGAAGCACGGTATGGGATTACCTGAAGAAGTTTGAAGGATCGGGACTGTCA
Source organism: Candidatus Cloacimonadota bacterium (assembly GCA_021108315.1). Lineage (GTDB taxonomy): Bacteria > Cloacimonadota > Cloacimonadia > Cloacimonadales > TCS61 > JAIORE01. Next base: position 2,502 of record JAIORE010000341.1, on the reverse strand, counting down.
TGGGAAGAGGTATCAAACATTAGTGAGGAGGAATTAGACAGGAGACTTTATACGAGGCCGGGACAGCCAGAGAGCAGGGTGTTGCCGGATTTCAAATATATCCATAAAGAGCTTCGTCGTTCCGGGGTGACGTTACAGCTATTATGGGAAGAATACCGGAAAGAACACAGCAATGGATATGGTTACAGCCAGTTCTGTTTGTTATACCGCGAGTGGAGTAAAAAGCTGAAGATATACATGCGTCAGCCTCATGTGGGGGGAGAGAAGGTATTTGTAGATTATTCGGGAAAGAAGCCTTGTATATATGATCCAAAGACCGGTGATAAAAAGGAAGTTGAACTGTTTGTCATGGCGTGGGGAGCAAGCCATTATTTATATGCGGAAGCACAACAGAGCCAAAAAAGCAAAGATTGGATAATGGGTCATGTGCGTGGGTTTGAATATTTTGGTTGTGTTCCGCGACTTATTGTCCCTGATAATTTGAAAAGTGCAGTGACCAAAGCCTGCTGGTACGATCCTGATATAAACCAAACATATACTAAACTTGCCGAGCATTATGGAATCGGAGTTTTACCGGCACGGCCTGCCAGGCCGAAAGACAAACCGAAAGTTGAAACCGGGGTGCAGATCATCCAACGATGGATAGTGGCGCGATTGAGGAACAGGAGATTCTACTCAATCGCTGAATTGAACAAAGCGATTCGTGAACTGTTGGATGAAGCAAACCGCAAGCCGATGCAGAAACTGAAAAAATCACGGCATGAGCTGTTTGAAGAACTTGACAGGCCTAATGCTGTAACACTTCCGAAAGACCGGTATATATACCATGAATGGCTTAAATGTAAAGTCGGTTTTGATTATCATATCGAGGTAGAAAAGCATTATTACAGCGTACCGTACCAGTATTATGGCAAGCAGGTGGATATCAGAATAAGTGAACGGACTATTGAGGTATTCTACAAGAGCGAGCGCATTTGTATCCATCAGCGTGACAATCGTAAATATCGCTATACCACCTTATCGGAACACATGCCGCCATCCCATCAAAAAGTAACACAATGGACACCCGCACGGCTTATCAACTGGGGGCGCACTATAGGTCTTCACACCGGAAATCTTATTGAACGTATCATCCTGTCAAAGTCCCATCCTGAGCAGGGATTCAGGCCGGCACGAGGGATTATCAGACTCGGAGAGATGTATGGTAACAGCCGTCTTGAGACGGCATGCGCGATTGCCAGTAAATATGGATTACTTCGAGTTAAGCAAATAAATGCTCTACTCAAAAATGGCAAGGATCGTACTTATAACATTTTCGATGAATCCCGCACTGTTAATAACACAGGGAACATTCGGGGAAAGACTTATTACGAAACTGTGTAAAAGACTGAAAGGATAGACAGATCATGATAGAAGAGACACTGCGTAAACTCAGCGATATGAAGCTCTTTGCAATGGCTGATAAACTGCGGGAGTTTAAGCAAAACAATCAGTCGGGACAACTTGACTCAACCGAGCAGCTTGTTTTTATGGTTGATGCTGAGTATGACAGAAGAAAAAATAACAGGATCAAACGATTGCTCAGAAAGGCAAAAATAAAGCTTACCATGGCTTGTGTCGAGGATATCGATTATTCTCCTGCACGAAATTTGAAAAAGGATGCGCTTACGGATCTTTTGCTCTGTAACTATATTGAGCATCACCACAATGTTCTTATATCAGGAGCTACCGGCACCGGCAAGACGTACATTGCCTGTGCCCTGGCAAATCTCGCCTGCAGGCATGGCTATTCAGCGCTTTATTACAGAGCGTCCAAATTCGTCGAGTTTATGGAATCAGAAAAAGCTATAGGTAATTACTTGAAAACTCTTGAAAAATTTGCCAAAGTCAAACTTCTTGTCCTGGACGATATCGGGCCCGATGTTATGAACAAGCAGCAACGCAATATATTCCTTGATATCGTTGAAGAACGGTATCTTCTCACATCGACTATTATCACAAGTCAGCTGCCTCTTGACCAATGGTACGGTGTCTTCGATGAACCAACGATTGCTGATGCTGTCTGCGACAGATTGTTCCATAACGCGTACAAAATTTTATTGAAGGGAGACTCTATGAGAAAAAACGACTCAAGACCGGTAAAAACGTGACAGAAAAGCTATGGAAATGCCGTGAGCATTAACATATTGAAAATGATAATGCTGTTTTCAACATGATTAACACTCTCTTGGAAAACGATAATGCTGTTTACCACATTACCACAGCACGACTATAACAGATAGATTTTTTGATTGGAAAAATTAATGAAACAAAGTATGTTCAAAATGAGGAGTTTTGCGGGTACCATCCGGCACCCTTGAAATTTTTTGAGAGCGTCGCTTCGCTCCGATTACAAAGTGCCGGTTTAAATCGTAACAAGGTGCCGGATAAAATCGTAATGAAGTGCCGGATGTCTTTGTTCCTCTATCACACTCTGTTGGAAGTTCAGCCAGCGTCTCTTCC
>JAIORE010000392.1 GCA_021108315.1 Candidatus Cloacimonadota bacterium | reverse complement strand
AAATACCGAAATCAAATGCTCATGGCGAGATGACGTGGCACGCCGAACGTTATGAGCAAGATTTTGATTTCGAAATATATCTTGAGAATATTATTTATCATGTTTTGATAATTGGATTTTAGGTGATATTTTCTCTTTAAATAAAAATAATTCTTGCCAAATTATATAATTAAATTCTTTTGGAGTGAGTAAATCTCAAAAGGAGGATGTTATGTTAGTAAGCTTTAAAGTATCTAATTTTCTTTCAATAAATTCTGAACAAACTCTTAATTTGTTTCCAAGTCGTGTAACTAGTCATAAAGGGCATAAATTTAAAACAAAAACTACCCAAGTCGACATCTTAAAATCTGCAATAATTTATGGACCAAATTCGGCGGGAAAAAGTAATTTATTTAAAGCAATTAATTTCGCTAGAAATTTTATTGTGAAAGGCTCTAAGAACAAAAACTTTATTGATGTTCCGATCTTTAAATTAAATAAATCAGAAGACTCTCCATCACAATTTGTTTTTGAAATTAATGCTGAAAGTAATAATTACGAATATGGCTTTGAAATAAAAAATAGCATTATAGAAAAAGAATGGCTAACAAAGGTATATAAAACCCTTAATGATGTCCCAATCTTTGAAAGAAATTTAATTAATAAGAAGCCTGAAATAATAGTTTCATTCAACATTACCGACAAACAAAAACAACTTGTAATTAATTCTACTAAAGCTGAATTAAAGAACAATCAATTGTTTCTTACAATTTTAAATTCAAAAAACAAAGAGAACATAGAAAATATTTTTAAAATTGTTTTTAATTGGTTTGATAATATACTAACCGTAGTATTCCCTGATTCAATGGCCCATGGTATACAATTAGGTATTATGAAAAAAAAAGAGCTTAATAAATTTTTTGATGAGTTTTTAAATTCATTAGATACTGGTATTGATAAGCTTTGTTTTCATTCATATAGTTTAGATGATGAATTTGTAACAATTCCAAAAGATTTAAAAATAGAAATTAAAAATGATTTAGATGAGGATACTGAATTAATTACGGTTAGTTCTAATGATGGATTTGAAAGATTTTGTATTGAACGAATAAAAGGTGAATTTATTGCTCACAAATTAAAAGCAGTGCATTTGAATAAAAACAATAAAGAAATTGAATTTGATTTTAGGGAAGAATCTGATGGTACAAACAGAATTTTCAATTTAATCCCAGCTCTATCTATGCTTATTAAGTCAAATAAAGTAGTTCTTATTGATGAAATTGACAGAAGTCTTCATTCACTAATACCTGCAAAGATATTTGAGTACTTTTTTAAAGAAACAAAAGATAAAGCTTCCCAAATAATTGCTTCAACTCACGATATTAATTTATTAGATTTAAAGAAATTTAGAAGAGATGAAATATGGTTTATTAGAAAAAATGCAAAATTTGAATCTGAAATTTATTCTCTTGAAGAATTTAAAACTAGATTCGATAAAGGACTTTGTAATGCTTATCTTTCTGGAGTATATGGGGCAATCCCCATATTGGATTAGGAGAAAGTATGCCTCCTTCAAAATATGCAAGAAAATCAAAATGTAGGATTCCAAAGAAATTTTATATAGCTCCTGAAGGAACTAAAACTGAATATCTTTATTTTGATAAATTGAAAAGAGCATTGCGATTAGAAAATCTTGAAATAATCACAATTCCAAGACCAGACAATAGAACCATAACTGATCCTAATTATATTGTCACTTTTGCAACTAATTATTGCAAAAAGAATAATATCAAACCTTCTGATTACATTCATGTTGCAATTGTAATTGATTTTGATAGATGGGGTAGCAAGATCCCCGAAGCGAGTAAAGATGCTCTGAGAAGAAAATATGGATTTTATGTATCTAATCCGTGTATTGAATTATGGTTTATTTTGCATGATCATCCTCTAACAGATGCTGAAAAGAAGAGTCTAAAAACTTGTAAAAATTGCAAACAACTATTTAATGATTTATTTTCAGGTAATTATAATAAGCTATATCCTTTTACTTCAATTGCAATTAACAATTCTAAGCAGTTAACAGAAGGTACTGAGTCTGGATGGCCAAAGGAAATAGGAACAAATATCAATAATCTTTTCAGTAAAATTATGAAATGAATGCTCATAACAAGCGTGCCCACAAGCAAGCAAGAAGAAAAGCGAGAAGAGTCGTGGCGCACACGCCATCATTACCCGAAATCAAGAATAAAAATTATTTATCAGGTTTGTTTTGGATTTCAAAGTGTATTAAATTTGCTTATTTTTTGTAAATGCAAAAAAAAGAAATCAAGGAAAAGTTTTCGGAACAGGAAAAGTTTTTTTAACTGAAAAAGACAAAAAATATCAAATTCTCTAACTGGAACATTTTATTTTTTAAATTTTTTGTATAATCTGTTCAATTTCAACCGAGCCCTTTTTAAATCATAAAATCGATTCGTCCAGATTTCAACACCGAATTTCTTAATTTTAAAGTGACGGGAAAAAATAAAAAAGCAAAAAGAAAACCAAAACTGTTGTTTCTTCAATTTCTGTAATAATTTTTTTGTAACCGGTTTTTAAAAAAGGTAATCTAATTTATAAAGATTATGTTGTTAAAACTTGACATCAAAGCTGTTTAAAAGATGTAAAATGATAAAACAAAAAGCAAAAAGAAAGCCAATAATCGTAGTTTATTCAATTTCTGTGATAAATTATTTGTAACTAAATCTGAAACCTTATTTTTTGCGTAAAATCAAATTGTTTCAATTAACAAAGTATGAAAATCCACGAAAGAAACGTTGAAGATTAACGAGGTCGCTTTTTTCAAATTTTGTAAACGGATTTCAAAAAAACAAGCCCTTCAACTTCTAAATGTGTGCTGTTAAATCTTAATTCTAACGCTGAGGAAGAAAATTCGTAGAGAAATTAAAGCAAATTAAAAAAAAGATTGTTAGTTCTAAATTGGTGAATAAATTATGTAATCTGCCACAAAATTAACGAGAATGTTTTATGGTGTAAAATTTAAATGATTCTGAAAAGATAAAAAGAATGAAGAATTACCCAAATTGCTGTTTTTCAAAATCTGGAATATATTTTTGTAACTTTCTGTAACTTAACGAAATCCGTTTTTAAAAAGCTAAAAAAATATTTCAACGAACAGAAAAGGAAATTGAAATTTTAATAAAAAACACTGGGAAAAACAAAAAATAAAGAAGAGAAAAAAACTTTTCAGAATAAAATAAACTTTTTCCTTGATAAAAAATAAGCAAATTCAAAATTTCGGAATTAAGT